>NZ_CDROCK010000049.1:0-56174 GCF_977020205.1 Pseudomonas sp. AIG
AGTCCTGAGTCGAACTCAAATCCTGAAAACCCTGAAGATCAGCTCCCCTCCCCCTCGCCGTCTCCCAGCGTGAGAGGGAGCTGACCGAGTTGCCTGCGAGAAGTGCACCGACTTGCAAGTCCGGAGTCGAACTCAAATCCTGAAAACCCTGAAGATCTGCTCCCTTCCCCCTCGCCCCCTTGGGGGAGAGGGTTGGGGTGAGGGGGCGGGCTTTTGATCTTTGCCTTGGACGTGACCGTCCGTAACGCCATCGAAACTTTCCCGAACCGCCCGCAGTCATCAAAAGACAGCGGCAACACGAGGACTTTCGACGGGAGGGCGGCATGGCAACGATTCATATCGGTATTTCCGGCTGGCGCTACGAACCGTGGCGCGGGGACTTCTACCCCAAGGGACTGGCGCAGAAGCGCGAATTGCAGTTCGCCTCGCGGGCGGTCAACAGCATCGAAATCAATGGATCGTTCTACGCCCTGCAACGGCCAGAACGCTATGCGCAGTGGTACGCCGAAACCCCCGATGACTTCGTTTTCAGCGTCAAAGCCCCGCGTTTTATCACCCATATCCGCCGCTTGCGCGAGATCGAAAAACCGCTGGCGAACTTCTTCGCCTCGGGGGTTCTGGAGCTCAAGGAAAAACTGGGTCCGATCCTTTGGCAATTTCCGCCCAACTTCAAATTCGAGCCTGAGCGCTTCGAACATTTCCTCGCGCTACTGCCCCACGACACCGAAGCCGCCGCCACCCTCGCCCACAAGCACGATGCCCACCTGCACGGCCACGCGAGCCTGAAAGCCTGGCGTAAAAAACCGCTGCGCCACGCTGTGGAAATCCGCAACGACAGCTTCCTTGATCCCGACTTTGTGCGGCTATTGAAGCGCTACAACACCGCACTGGTGATCGCCGACACCGCCGATAAATGGCCGTACCGCGAAGACCTCACCAGCGACTTTGTCTACCTGCGCCTGCACGGCGCCGAAGAACTCTATGCCAGCGGCTACACCGCGCCAGCGCTCAAGCGCTGGGCCGAACGCATCGACGCCTGGCACCACGGCGAGCAACCAAAAGATGCCCATCTGATCGCGCCACGCTTGAAGCCACGCGCACGCAAATCCCGCGAAGTGTTCTGCTATTTCGACAACGACATCAAAGTCCGCGCGCCGTACGACGCCCGTGATCTGCTGCATCGTTTCGAATTGGATAAAGACCTCGCCACCACCCCCGGCGAACCCGCTGGCGAAGGAGTGTTGCCATGAGCATTCCAGAACCGGTCGGTTTCACCGATGAAGGCTGCGTGGTCGCGCCGTCAGTGCGCACGTTCACCGTGCTGACGGTCAATACCCACAAGGGTTTCACCGCGCTCAATCGACGCTTCATCCTGCCGGAACTGCGCGAAGCGGTGCGCAGCGTTGCCGCCGACGTGGTGTTTCTGCAGGAAGTCCACGGCACCCACGAGCACCATCCCAAGCACTACAGCAATTGGCCGACGATGCCGCAATACGAATTCCTCGCCGACAGCCTCTGGCCGCAATTCGCCTACGGGCGCAACGCCGTGTACCCGGAAGGCGATCACGGCAACGCGTTGCTGTCGAAATTCCAGATCATCCGTCACGACAACCTCGACGTGTCGATCAACGGCCACGAGAACCGCGGCCTTCTGCATTGCGTGCTGCGTCTGCCCGGTGACGGTACCGAAGTGCATGCGATCTGCGTGCATCTGGGCCTGCGCGAAAGTCATCGTAACGCTCAGCTGGATCTGCTCATGCAACGCTTGGCGCAATTGCCCGACGATGCGCCGGTGATCGTCGCCGGCGATTTCAACGATTGGCGCCAGCGCGCCGATGCCCAACTCAAACCCTGTGGCCTGCGCGAAGTATTTGCCGAGCAGCAGGGCAAACCGGCGCGCAGTTTTCCGGCGCGCCTGCCGACGCTGCGGCTTGATCGTATTTACGTGCGCAACCTCAAGGCCAGCCAGCCGAAAGTCCTGGCGAACCGACCCTGGTCGCACCTTTCCGACCATGTCCCGTTATCGGTGGAGATCGAACTATGAGCAGCGCGCCGCTGGAGAAATCCGCCGTGGAACCGATCGCCATCAACCCGCCGATACGCGAGCCCGGCCACGTTGATGTCGAGTACCGCTGGCAGGGCAATAATCGCGTCGAGTTGCTGGAAAATGGTGAGGAGTATTTCCCCCGCGTGTTCGAAGCGATGCGGGCGGCGAAGAGTGAAATCCTCCTCGAGACCTTTATCGTTTTCGAGGACAAGGTCGGTGCCGAGTTACAGGAGATTCTGATCGACGCTGCCCGGCGCGGTGTGCGCACCACCGTCAGCCTCGACGGCTTTGGTTGCGGCGAGTTGACCACCGGCTATCTCACCGCACTGAGCGAAGCCGGCGTGCATCTGCAAATCTTCGACCCGGCGCCGAAACGCCTCGGCATTCGTACCAACTGGTTCCGCCGCTTGCACCGCAAAATCGTCGTGGTCGACGGCATGGTCGCGTTCATCGGCGGGATCAATTTTTCCGGCGATCATCTGGCTGATTTCGGCCCTGAAGCCAAGCAGGATTATTCGGTGCAAGTGCAGGGGCCGGCAGTCGCCGACATCCATCATTTCGCCCTGCTGCAAAGTGGTCGGCCGGGCCGTGCGCGGTTCTGGTGGCAACGTCGGCGCCAGCGTCGCGCGGAGATGGCTTTCGATGACCACGACGGTCAGGTGCGTCTGGTGTTCCGTGATAACGACCAGCACCACTGCGATATTGAAGATGTGTATTTGCAGGTACTGCGCCGTGCCAAACGCCGGGTCGTGATCGCCAACGCCTACTTTTTTCCCGGTTACCGCTTGCTGCGTGAGATCCGCAACGCGGCGCGGCGCGGGGTCGAGGTGCGCCTGATTCTACAAGGTCAACCGGACATGCTGGTGGCCAAACTGGCGGCACGCATGACTTACGACTACCTGCTCAAGGCCGGTGTGCAGATTCACGAATATTGCCAGCGCCCGCTGCACGGCAAAGTCGCGCTGGTCGACGAAGAGTGGAGCACGGTCGGCTCAAGCAATCTCGACCCGCTGAGTCTGTCGCTGAACCTGGAAGCCAACGTGCTGATCCGCGACCGTGCCTTTAATCAGCATCTGTTCGAACGCCTCGAAGACCTCAGTCAAAACCATTGCAAAGCCATGGATGCCAGCAAGTCCCCGCGTGGACGCATCTGGCACATGACCGTGGGGTTTCTGGTGTTCCACTTTCTGCGGCATTTCCCGGCGATGGCCGGATGGTTGCCAGCGCATAAACCGCGGCTCAAGCCATTTCGAGGTGATCACTCATGAATCATTCCGAAGCGCATCCGGGCAGTCATTCGGCACCAGCGACTCAGTCGAAATGGAGTCGCTGGAAACGCCCGCTGACCCTGCTGTTTTTCCTTGCCCTGATCGTGTTGCTGACAATGTTCGCCACGCGCATCGAATGGGCTGAAGTGCTGCAAACCCTCGCCGACTTCAAGGTGCGGACACTGATCATCGCCGCCAGTCTGACCCTGCTGAGCTTTCTGGTATACGCCAGTTTCGACCTGATCGGCCGCACCTACATTCGTCAGGACCTGACCTGGAAACAGATTCTGCCGGTGGGCATCATCAGCTATGCGTTCAACCTGAATCTCAGCGCGTGGGTGGGCGGCATCGCCATGCGTTATCGGCTGTATTCGCGCCTTGGGGTGAGCAAAAGCAACATCGCGAAGATTCTCGGTTTGAGCCTGGCGACCAACTGGTTCGGCTACATGACCATCGCCGGTGCGGTGTTCAGCAGCGGACTGGTGAGCATGCCGCCGGGCTGGAAAGTCAGCAGCGATGCGCTGCAAGGCATTGGTGTTTTGTTATTACTGATCAGCGCCGGCTATCTCGCGGCGTGCCAGTTTTCCAAGCGCCGCGAATGGTCGATTCGCGGGGTGGAAATCAATCTGCCGTCGTTGCGCATGGCGGTCCTGCAACTGCTGCTGGGCGCGTTGAACTGGTCGCTGATGGCGGCGGTGATTTTCACTTTGCTGCCGAGCAAACTCGATTATCCGTTGGTGCTGGGCGTATTGTTGATCAGTGCGATTGCCGGGGTCATTACGCACATTCCGGCCGGGCTTGGGGTGTTGGAGGCGGTGTTCGTGGCACTGCTGCAACACGAGGCTTCGCGCGGCAGTCTGGTGGCGGGGTTGCTGGCGTATCGGGCGATTTATTTTCTGTTGCCGTTGTTGATTACGGTGGTGATGTATCTGGTGGTTGAAGCCAAGGCGAAGGCGCTGCGGATCGAGAAGAAACCTTCCTGATTTTTTGGATGAAGTGGATGGCCTCTTCGCGAGCAAGCTCGCTCCCACATTTGAAACGCGATCCCCTGTGGGAGCGAGCTTGCTCGCGAAGGCGTCCGAAAGAACACTGAAAGATCAAGCCGATTGAATGATGCTCAACCGCTCACCGACGACCATCTCGGTAATCCAGTCCACCAGAATCGAGGTATACGCCTGCTGCGACACCGGCTCGCTCAGCGCATGATCGGCGCCGTCGATAATCCTGTGCGTCAGTGAATGGGTCTGCTGGCACGCCGCGCGGTAACTCATGATCGCCGCGTGGGGCACGTAGTCATCGGTTTCCGATTCCACCAGCAACACATCGCCAGTGAATTGCGAACAGGCATGCAGCGCTCGATTGGTGTCTGCGCGCACCAGCGTGCTGCGGTAATCACGCAAATCCGCTTTATCGAGATCCCGTTTGGGCGTGTGCCATTGCTCATCGCGATACAGTGCCGGCACGCGCAACGCCAGCCAGCGCACCGGGCGCAGCGAAGTCAGGATCGAAGCCAGATAACCGCCATAACTGGTGCCGACCACGGCGATCGCCGAGGTGTCGAGCGCCGGATGCGCGAGCAAGCGGTCATACGCCGCAAGCAAATCACGCAGGTTGTCTTCGCGGGTGACGCGAGTCAGCGGGATGCCGGTACCGCCGGTGTGTCCGCGCAAGTCGAAGGTCAGGCACACACAGCCGAGACCGGCGATGCCTTTGGCGCGTTCAAGGTCCCGTTCCTGACTGCCGCCCCAACCGTGCACAAACAACACCCCCGGGACTTTCGATTTGGGACTGAGAAATGTCCCGCTCATCTGTTCATCATCAATGTCGATTTGAATGCTTTCGCTTCTAGCCGTCATAGGATTTGACCGTTACGTATTTGAGGAGAAATTCGCTGTTCTCAGCCGGGCCGCGATAGACCTCGATGGCGTCCGCCGGCAGCGGCTGATCGATGTAGGTTTCCACCGAAGACACACGAATCGCGCGCATACCCGGATCGTTGACGAAACTTTGCAGTGCCGCGACCTCAGCGCTGCTGGCGCCGCCCATACGCCACGATTGTTCGAGTACACCGCTGCGGGATTTACCGTTGCTGTCCAGGCCCTGGGCGATGTCGTAATTGCGTCGCGAAGCGTAAAAACGCGGATAGGCTTCGTTCGCCGCACTGTCAAAAACCTGCGCCTGCTCAATGGCCAGACGCACATCGTCGGGAAGGTCCAGCGTCAGCAGTTCGTCATACCCCCCCTGCACCACCAGCAGATTCGAGCCGCCATAAACCTCTTCGCCGTGAGCATCCTTGGTCAAGTATTGATCACCGCAGTAACTCAGTACTTTATCGCCGATGAACGACTGGCCGACGCTGTGGGTGATGACATCGCTCAGGTCCTGTTCCAGCACAACCCCCTCGCTGAACTGCTTTTCAATGTCAGGGCGGGCAAGGATTTCGTCGAAGGCGTCGAGGCTTTTGATCACTTCCTGGCCACGACCGGCGCAAGCGTGAACCGGCTTCAGGCGTATCGGACCGCCGTACAGCAAGTGTTCGGCAGCGGGTCGTGCATCTTCCAACGCAAACACGCTGAGACCGTCGAGCACCACATCGCGCGTTTGCTCGGAAAATAATGGCGACCAGCCTGGCGGCGCGTAGGCCAGATGACTGCGCAAACCGTGGCTGATGGCTTTGGTGCAGATGAAATCGTGCTCGACAAAGCCACCCCACAAATCGTCAGGGCCTGTGATACCGAGTTGATGAGCGCAGGCAGTGCCGACAATGGTTTGCGTCGGTAGCAGATACAGATCACGGCCGCGATGTTTGTCCGGATCGTAACTGCCGCCGAATTTGCATCCGAGAATCTGCGCCAGCCATCGTGCCAGCGCCTTGTTGGTCTGTACTTCATGTTGCGGCGCGTCGGCGCGCACCGAATGGGCGACGACGATTTTCTTGCGAGGTGTCGGGGTCATGCGTCCCCCTTCCATCGGTTCGATGACTGTAGCGGTGAGAGGTGCAGAGATCAGGCCAACGGCCGCCCCACAAAAAAACTCTGAAAATCAGAAACTTGCCAGAAACGTGCTGGCACCACGCCTGTTTCAATCTGCACGACAGCGCGCAAAACCCCGTCAAATTGCACGATCCCGAACCTTGTGCGGTCTCTTGTAGGAGTGAGCCTGCTCGCGATAGCGGTGGTTCAGTCACCTCACGGTTTTCTGACAGATTGCTATCGCGAGCAGGCTCACTCCTACATTAGATGTTCGTTGCTTTCGGGATCGGGGACACACCAAACCGCGCCCGATAATCACTCGGCGCCAGCCCGGTGATCCTCTTGAAGATCGCGCGAAATGCGCCCGGATCCTGATAGCCTACCGTCCACGCAATGTGATCTATCGTGCCATTGCTGAATTCGAGCATTTCCCGCGCCTTGCCCACCCGCAGATGTTGGCAGTACTCGGTCGGTTTCAACCCGCTCGCCGCGCGGAACCGCCGCAGAAAGGTGCGTTCCTCCAACCCGGCCCGCTCCGCCATCGCCGTCAGCGAAACATCCGCCGCACCGGTGCTTTGCAGCCAGTGCTGCACCTTGAGAATCGCCGCATCGCCATGACCGAGAATCGGCGCAAAGTTGCTGCCGCACTCACTGGCGCTGTCACTGTGCTCTATCACCAGAAATCGCGCGGTGCCGGTGGCAATGCTCGGCCCGAGCAACCTGTCGACCAGGCGTAATCCCAGTTCCGACCAAGCCATCAATCCGGCCGTGGTGATCAAGTCGCCGTCGTCGACAATCGGGGTATCCGCCTTGAGTTTGATCGTCGGATAACGCTCGGCAAAGGCCTTGGCCGAAGTCCAATGGGTAGTGGCGCTACGGCCGTCGAGCAGACCGCTTTCAGCCAACATCAGCGAGCCTACGCAAACCCCGCCCAGCGTCGCCCCGTGCGCATGCTGATCGCGCAACCATTGCGCCAGACTGACCGGCATTTGCGCCGCCGAAAACCCGCCGATCGATGGCGGAATCAGCACCGCCAGCAAAGCGCTGTCGTCACCCGCATGACTGGCGTAAGTGCGCGTCGGCGGCTGATCACCTTCGACCTGCCAATGACTCACGCGCAGCACCGGCAATTGCGCAGCCTGATGCTCGGCGGCAATCCGGTTGGCCACCGCGAACAGATCCGTCAGACCATGCACCGCCGCCATTTGCGCACCGGGGTAAATCAACACGCCCAGTTCAGCAAAAGCGGCCCTTTCTGCGCCCATTGTCAGTTTTCCCCTGTCTATTGTCGGTGCGGCCAATCCCCGAATCGCTGGTCAGCGCCAATACTGAAGCCACTTCCAGCCAATACATCGAGGACACACCCATGGCCAAGCAAGCGCTCATCGTAGTCGATATCCAGAACGACTACTTCCCCCAAGGCAAGTGGCCGCTGGCAGGTGCCGACGCCGCCGCCGACAACGCCGCCCGGCTGATCGCTGCGTTCCGCGAGGCCGGCGATTCGGTGGTGCACATTCGTCATGAGTTCACCTCAGCGGATGCGCCGTTTTTCGCCCCGGGATCGGACGGTGCCAAGCTGCATCCGAAGGTGTTGAATCGCGCCGATGAACCGGTAGTGCTCAAGCATTTCGTCAACTCGTTCCGCGAAACCGAACTGCAAGCGATCCTTGATGAACAAGGCATCAAGGAAGTGGTAGTCGTCGGCAGCATGAGCCACATGTGTGTTGATGGCATTACCCGTGCGGCGGCGGATTTGGGCTATACCGTCACGGTGATTCATGATGCCTGCGCCAGCCGCGATCTTGACTTCAATGGTCTTACGGTGCCGGCGGCCCACGTCCACGCCGCCTTCATGTCGGCGCTGGGATTCGCCTACGCCAGTGTGGTCTCCACCGACGAATTCCTCGCCGCCAATCGCTGAGTCATATTTTGCAAAAATAACCGGCCCGCCCTGTTGCGGGCCTTTTTTCGTCTGTCATAAAAATCTCACGCGTGAGCCATTGATGGCATTTTGAATTGGTTGTAGTGTGGCTCACGCGTGAGATGTTCATAACCGAGCCATTGCCATGAAAACCCGTTCCCCCACAGCGAAATCAGAGAGCCCGAAGGGAGAGCGCGCGAAACCGTCGGCGAAAAAACCGTCGAGCTTCTATATGAAGCAAATGCGCGCGGGCCTGGCCGCTGCCGGTTATGTGAAACACGAAACTTGGGTGCTTCCCGAAAACCGAAGCTTGCTCAAGCAAATGGAGCAACAGCTACGCCAACCGATTCTGGCTGGCTCTTTCATGTCGGAGAATTACATGAGCGCAGGCAACAACTGGACCATCGATAGCCTCTTCAACGCCCTCAAGGCCCTGGACGAGGTGGCTTCGCAAGAGATTACGCTGTCGCTGATCCAGAGCTCCGAACCCAGCATCAAGCTGGAAATGAACGAATTCGGCGGTCTGCCGATTCACATCGCCCTGGCCGGCCAGCAGATCATCGTCGACACCGTGCTGGTGGACATCGATTCGATCAGCGACGTGCGCGCCTTCAACGATGCCGTGCTGCGCAGCCGGGAAATGTTCCCTCTGTCGTCGATCGGTATCGAGTCGATGCCGAACGGGCAGACCGTTTACAACATGTTTGGCGCCCTCAGCGCCGACTCGAGCCTGACCAACGTGGTAACCGAGGTGAAAACCCTGGTCGACAACGTGCAGCGCGCAAGCGAAGCCTTCGAACACTTCTTCAAGTAATCAACAGGGAATATCCAATGACTCAGTCCATCTGGAGCAAGTTGTTCACCGCACTGCGCGGCGGCGCCAATGAAGTCGGCGAAGCGATCGCTGACCAACAGGCCCTGCGCATCCTCGACCAGGAAATTCGCGATGCCGACAGCGCGCTGTCGAACGCCCGTCGCGAACTGGTCACCATCATGGCCAAGCACAAACTGGCCGCCGACCGCGTGAGCGAGTACGACGCCAAGATCAAGGATCTTGAAGCCAAAGCCGTCTCGGCGCTGAATGCCGGCCGTGAAGACCTGGCGCTGGAAGTGGCCGAAGCGATTTCGACCCTGACCAACGAGCTGGATGTTGAGAAAAAGCAGAGCGACGAATTCGGCACCTACGCCGAAAACATGCGCAAAGACATCAGCAAAGCCGAGTCGCGGATCAAGAGCCTGCGCCAGCAAGTGGACATGGCCAAGGCCCGTGAAAGCGTGCAGAAAGCCCAGGTCAGCGCTTCCATCGCCAGCGGCGGCGCCAATGGCAAACTGGAAACCGCCGTCGGTACGTTGAACCGCCTGCAAGCCAAGCAGCAGCAACGCGCGGCTGAACTCAGCGCTGCGGACGAGCTGGCTGACGCCTCGACCGGCAACGACCTGGAACGCAAACTGCGCGACGCCGGCATTACGCCGAACGAAGGCAGCGCCAACGCGATTCTTGAGCGTCTGAAGCAAAAGTCCTCGCAGTAACGCTGGGCAAAAAAACTGTGGGAGCGAGCCTGCTCGCGAAAGCGTCGTATCAGTCGACATCAATGTTGACTGGTACGCCCTCTTCGCGAGCAAGCTCGCTCCCACATGGTTTGTGGCGTAAAAATCCTTCTGCTCGTTCACCGGTTCGCCCGGTACACTAGCGACGTTTTTTTCGCCGACGAACACTTCCACCCGCTTCAAGGAACGTACCCATGGGATGGTTTAAAGACTTGCTGGGCACCAGCAACTGGCAGACCGCTGCGCCAACACCGACCGTTGCCAGTGGCCCACTCGGCATGGCTCAGGGCAAGGCTGTCAGGTTCGATACGACGCTGGCGCTGTTGCTCGACGGTTCGACCACGGTGCGCGTGCCCTTTGACCAGGCGATCTGGAGCCACGGTTGGGTCGACCTCGGCCAGTCGAACAAACTGCACCGCTATTACATGAATGACGAGGATTTCTGGCTGCAGATCCACGTCACCGGTGACGATCAGATAGAATCGGTCACCCTGTTCAACTACCTCAGTTACGTGACCGTCAACAGTGACGCCGAACTGCAGCGCCTGGCCGGCCCCAATAGCTCGATCGGTCTGCCGACCTACACCCACGAAGGTGTCGAATACACCCGCGAGTGGGGCACTGAGCAAGGCCAGACCGAACTGGTGCCGATGACCGAACAGGTGGTCAATCCGGACGAGAGCTACACCATCGAACATCACTCCATGCTTTATGCACGCGAGACCGGCCTGACCGATCGCCGCGAATTGCTGCTGTTCTCCGTCGAACAGGACGAAGAAGGCACCGTCAGCCTGAGCACCTCGCTCGGCATCTCGCTGTACACGACAGATCTGAGCACCATTTAAAAAAGGAAGTTTTTCATGCTGGAAGTGCTGGCCGTTTCCCTGAACAAAACCGCGCTGGTCGGTTTCGTCGTCTACCTCATCGGCGCCGTGCTGCTGTTCATGCTGTTTCAATTCGTCTACACGCGCATCACGCCGCACAAGGAATTCGAGCTGATTCGCTCCGGCAACGTAGCCGCCGCCATCGCCTTGGCCGGCGCGATCATCGGCTTCGCGATTCCGGCCAGTAACGTGATTGCGTTTTCGGTGAACGTCCTCGACTTCGTACTGTGGGCAGTGATTGCCGCCGTCGTGCAACTGCTGGCGTTTCTCGCCACGGGCCTGGTGCTCAAAGGCACGTCCCAGCGCATTGCCAACGGTGAAATCGCCTCTGGCATCTACGTTGCGGCGGTCGCGATCAGCGTCGGCATGCTCAACGCCGCGTGCATGACACCGTCCAACTGATCGGCAGGAAGCCTTAGATGAAACGCAGTAAATACGTTCAGTTGTCCCTCGCTGCCTCGGTGGCCATGGCCATTTCCGGCCAAGTGACAGCCGCGGATCAACCGCGCAATTTCCAGAACGTGGAACAGTGCGTCGACGCCGAAGTGGCTGTCGATGTCTGCTCCAACGCCTACGTCGCCGCCCTGACCGAACACCGGCGCATCGCCCCGGTGTACGACGACAAGGCCAAGTGCGATGCGGACTTTGCCGCCGATTGGTGTCAGAAGAATTCCGCCGGCCGCTTCGTGCCGAAACTTGGCGGCTTCAAAGTGCCGCAGGAAGGAGAGCCGGCGCAAAACCTCGACGCCATCGCCAATGCCCAAATGCCCGCTGGTAATGCAACGGCGCAGAATGTGCAAAGCACCTCGCACGTCTCCAGCAGTGGTGGCGGCGGCGGTGGCGGAAATGGCTGGCTGACCGGTTGGCTGATCGGCAACGCCATGAGCAACAACGCCGAACGCACGGTTTACCGCGATCGCGAAACGCGCCAGCCGTACAACACCTCGACGCAGTACCGCAGAACCGAAACCACGACGCGCAGCCAACCCGATTACGAGAGCAGCAAAAGCAAATCGGTCAACGTTGCCTCCTCGACTTCACGCGGCGGTTTCGGCAGCCAGTCGAGCGCACGTAGCGGCTGGGGTGGTTGGGGCAGCAGTTCCGGTCGTTCGAGCAGCTGACGATGAAGAAGATCCTCTGCGCCGAGCGGCCGGACTGGAAACAGACCGCAGAAAGCCTCGGCTTCATGTTCCACACCATCGACGATGAACCGTACTGGGACGAAAGCGCCTACTACCAGTTCACGCTCGCGCAAATCGAAAACGATCTTGAGGACCCGACCACCGAACTGCACGAGATGTGCATGGACCTGGTCGACCGCGTGGTCAACAGTGAAGAGCTGCTGGATCGCTTGAGCATCCCGGCGCCGTACTACGACATGATCCGCACGTCCTGGCGCGAAGGTCATCCGCATCTGTACGGGCGCATGGACTTTTCCTACAGCGGCAACGGCCCGGCAAAACTGTTGGAGCTCAACTACGACACACCAACCAGTCTTTATGAAGCGGCGGCGTTCCAGTGGGGCTGGCTGGAGCAGTGCATCGAGCGTGGCACGCTGCCGCGTCGTGCCGACCAGTTCAACAGCATCGACACCCAGCTGCATAAGGCCTTCGCCGAGTTACAGCTGAAGCGGCCGTTCTACTTCGCCTCGATGAAAGATTCGGTTGAAGACAAGGGCACCACGGATTACCTGCGGTTGATCGCCGAGAAGGTCGGCATCGAATCACGGCACATCGATATTGAAGACATCGGTTTGACGGCTGAAGGGCGTTTCGTCGACCTGGAAGATCGCTGGATCCCGCACCTGTTCAAGCTGCATGCCTGGGAATTCATCTTCCACGAGCCTTTCGGCGCGGCGATTGCCGAGTGCGATACGCAGTTTTTCGAACCGGCGTGGAAGGCGATTCTGTCGAACAAGGGCGCGTTGCCGTTGTTGTGGGAGTTGCACAAGGGCCATCCGAATCTGCTGGCGGCCCATCTCGACCCGAATCCGGCCAGCGCAGTGCCCAAGGGTTGGGTACGCAAGCCGTACTTTTCCCGGGAAGGCGCCAACATTGAGCTGCAAACGGCTGACGGCCTGACCGTCAAAGAGGACGGCCCCTACACTGATGCGCCGTTTATCCTGCAGGAATTTGCGCCGCTGCCAAAGTTTGGCGACAGCTACACGCTCATTGGCTCTTGGGTGATCGGCGATCAGGCTGCAGGGATTGGGGTGCGGGAAGACAACAGTCTGATCACCAAGGATTCGAGCCGCTTCCTGCCGCACCTGATCCTCGACTGACTTGCTCGACAGATGCCTGCCCGGCAATAAAAAACCGCAGCGTTTGCGCGCTGCGGTTTTTTCGTTTTTGCCTCAGGTTAGGCAATGTCCACCGAGCGGGCCGGCGTTTCCACGGCTGGCTTTTCCCGTGCCGTTTCAGCCACGCCGACGCCAGCCATTCTGCGCCGGGCGATCTCTGCCCCACGGCGCCGCAATGGCGTTTCGACGAAGCGGAAATTGAGTTCACTGCACACGACCATGATCACCAGCGAGGTCAGCAGCAGCTCCACCGTGAAGGCAGCGCCCAGCTCCACGTCTCTGCTGGCGGCAATGCGCGTCCAGATCTCGGTGCTCAGATGGTAGGCAAAGATGTGCACGACGTATAACGCGTAAGAGCGCGAACCGAGCCACTGGAAAAGACCATTGAGCAGCGCCGGGCAGTAGATGTAGCCCTTCTGATAGCTGGCGAGCCAGACAATGATCAACGCCGTGATCGCGATCAGACCAACGGCAATCGGCGCCATGATCATCTGACCGGCGATCGCACCCATCATGTACAGAAGGAACAACGTGATGGCCAGCCGCTTGAACCTGCTGCCGCCAAGCCCGACAGGCTCAATATCCTTGTACAACGAGGTGCGGGTGAACAGGCAAAGCAGAATTCCCCACATCATCGCGTCCAGGCGGAACGAGAAAAGCATCGGCGCGGGAGGGGCGGCGAAGGTATCGCGATTGAACGGAAATTGCGCCGCGATCAGCACGATCAGAATCATCACGCGCCAGCGGGGCGACGTCACCAGCAGCAGGAACAACGGAAAGATGAAGTAGAACTGCTCTTCCAGCGCCAGGCTCCAATACACCGAGTTCGGCCCCAACAGCACACCGTACTGATTCGCCAGGTTGCCGGAGAATGTCGCCACGGCGGTGAAACTGCGCAAGTTCTCGTACCAGGACTGGAACGCATTCGACTGGTTGAAAAAGATCGAGAACGCCAGCGGTATCAACACCCACAGCCAGGCTGTCGGCAACAGACGGTAGGCACGCCGGATCCAGAAGGAGGTTGCCGCAAGGCCAAAGCGGTTCTGCTCGCGGTTTTTATCGAAGTAATCGAGATACGCCTTGCTGACGACGAAACCGGAAATACAGAAAAACAGATCAACGCCGGTCCATGGTGCATACACATTGAACACCTTCAACAGGTACAGACCGAAGAACGGCAGCAACTGAGGGAGATGGGCAAAGATGGTCATGAGAATGGCCACTCCTCGCAGAAACTCAATTTCCTTGTTTTTACTACTGCTCATCGGTTTCTCTTGTTTTTGTGAGTGAACAGGCGCTGATCGTCGCGCAATCTGTTACTGAGAAGATCGGCCGGTTCTCCAGCCGCCGGCGCCGATCATGGAATGGCTTGCGATGGCGTTCAAGAGTCTTCGGCAAACTTTACCGGCACGCGCTGCAGCGCGAAGATTCGCTTTATGTTTCGCCAAAACGACGAAACCCCCGCAATGCGGGGGTTTCGAGCCTAAACCAGGTGATGGTTCAGGGACAAATCAGAACGGGATGTCGTCATCGAAGCTGTCGAAATCCGGAGCCGGTTGCGGTGCGGCCTGCTGTGGAGCCGGGGCCGAACGCTGCTGCGGAGCCGACTGCTGCGGACGCGGCGCCTGCTGGCGTGGAGCCGGGGCCGACTGCTGGTAGTTGTTGCCACCGCCTTGTTGGTCGCCCTGTTGAGGACGGCCGCCGAGCAGTTGCATGGTGCCTTGCATGTCGACCACGATTTCAGTGGTGTAACGCTTGATACCGTCTTTTTCCCACTCGCGGGTCTGCAGCTTGCCTTCGATGTAAACCTGCGAACCCTTGCGCAGGTATTCGCCGGCGATTTCGGCAACCTTGCCGAACATCGAAACACGGTGCCACTCGGTCTTCTCGACCTTCTGACCGGTTTGCTTGTCGGTCCATTGTTCGCTGGTGGCCAGACTCAGGTTGGTCACGGCGTTACCGTTAGGCAGGTAGCGAACTTCGGGATCCTGGCCGCAAGTGCCGACCAATATGACTTTGTTAACCCCACGGGCCATAACGTTCTCCTAGGCTTCGCAAGCAGCCCCGGCCGGGTTGTTCACCAGGCGTTCGAGGGTGTCGCGATCCACTAATTCTTTGTCCAGTTTGATGTAAACAGCCGCTTCGTCAGCAACTATCACTGCATCGGTTACCCCTACGAGGGCCTTGAGGCGCTCGACCAGACCCGCTTCGCGGATCGCCTCGGGCGACAACGGCAAGCGCAGGCTCGTCACGTAGGGAGGTTCACGCATGGTAACAGCAAAGGCCAACCAAAGTGCAGCCAGCCCGGCACATCCAAGGAACACAACCGACAGACCGCCATGCTGAAACAACCAGCCGCCGAGTATGCCGCCGAGTGCCGAACCGAGGAACTGGCTGGTGGAATACACGCCCATGGCCGTGCCCTTCCCGCCTGCCGGTGAAACCTTGCTGATCAGCGACGGTAATGAAGCCTCCAGCAGATTGAACGCGGTAAAGAACACCACCGTACCGATCACCAGAGCCCGCAAGCTATCGCCGAACTGCCAGAAGAATAGCTCAGTCAGCATCAGCGTCAGGACCGCGCCGAGCAAAACTCGTTTCATTTTGCGTTTCTTCTCGCCATAGATGATGAACGGGATCATGGCGAAGAACGAAATCAGCAACGCAGTGAGATAGACCCACCAGTGCTGTTCCTTGGGCAAGCCGGCTTTTTCCACCAGAGCCAGGGGCAACGCGACGAAGCTCGACATCAACATGGCATGTAACACAAAGATGCCCAGATCGAGGCGCAGCAGGTCTGGATGCTTGAGCGTCGGCATCAAGGCCTGACGCGCCACGCCGGACTCGCGGTGAGTCAGCGGTCCAGTGGACTTGGGCACCATGAACATCACGATCACGATCCCCACCAATGCCATGCCGCCGGTGGCGAGAAACAATCCAGAAAGACCGAAAGCACGGGTCAGCAGCGGCCCGACGACCATGGCCACGGCAAACGACAGACCGATCGTCATCCCGATCATGGCCATCGCTTTGGTGCGATGCTGTTCGCGGGTGAGGTCGGAAAGTAGCGCCATGACCGCTGCGGAAATGGCCCCGGCACCTTGCAGGATCCGCCCGGCGATAACACCCCAGATCGAGTCCGCCTGAGAGGCCAGCACGCTGCCAAGGGCGAAGACGATCAGTCCGAGGTAAATCACCGGACGACGGCCAATGCGGTCGGAAATGATTCCGAACGGAATCTGGAAAATCGCTTGGGTCAAGCCGTAAGCGCCGATTGCCAACCCGATCAGCGCCGGGGTCGCGCCTGCCAGATCCATGCCGTAGGTCGCCAGTACCGGCAACACCATAAACATGCCCAGCATACGGAAGGCGAACACCAGGGCCAGACCGCTCGCCGCGCGGGTCTCGCTGCCACTCATGCGTTCGCTGTGGGGATCGTGCATGGAAAAACCTCGTGTGAACCGGCGGCGATTCTACCAGTCCCATCGGAAGACGGGGTAGATCGCGACGCTTTGACGCGTATAGATGAAACTCTCTTCATCCAGGGTAAAAATCCCTTCGTTTGATAGTGTGCATCCATCCAGTATTTGCCCGTATACTCCTACGTTTTCGACGCCCGCCGAGCGAGGCCACTTTGGACAAGATCCTGATACGTGGGGCCCGTACCCACAACCTGAAGAACATCGACCTGACCCTGCCACGGGACAAGCTGATCGTCATCACCGGCTTGTCCGGATCCGGCAAGTCGTCCCTGGCTTTCGACACGCTGTACGCCGAAGGTCAGCGCCGCTATGTCGAATCGCTGTCAGCCTACGCACGCCAGTTCCTGTCGATGATGGAAAAACCCGACGTCGACACCATCGAAGGCCTGTCGCCGGCGATCTCCATCGAACAGAAGTCGACCTCGCACAACCCGCGCTCCACGGTCGGCACCATCACCGAAATCTACGACTACCTGCGTCTGCTCTATGCTCGCGTCGGCACGCCGCGCTGCCCGGATCACGATATTCCACTGGAGGCGCAGACCGTCAGCCAGATGGTCGATCTGGTCCTGGCGCAACCGGAAGGCAGCAAGCTGATGTTGCTCGCCCCGGTGATCCGCGAGCGTAAAGGTGAACATCTTTCGGTCTTCGAAGAGCTGCGTGCCCAAGGCTTCGTTCGCGCCCGGGTCAATGGCCGCATCTGTGAGCTCGACGAACTGCCGAAACTGGATAAACAGAAGAAGCATTCGATTGACGTGATCGTCGACCGTTTCAAGGTGCGCGCCGATCTGCAGCAACGTCTGGCCGAGTCTTTCGAGACTGCGCTGAAACTGGCGGACGGCATTGCCCTGGTTGCGCCGATGGACGATGAGCCGGGCGAGGAGATGATCTTCTCAGCACGCTTCGCCTGCCCGATCTGCGGTCACGCAATCAGCGAACTGGAACCGAAGCTGTTCTCCTTCAACAACCCGGCCGGCGCCTGCCCGACTTGCGATGGCCTGGGGGTGAAGCAGTTCTTCGACATCAAGCGACTGGTCAACGGTGAGCTGACGCTGGCCGAAGGTGCCATTCGCGGCTGGGACCGGCGCAACGTCTATTACTTCCAGATGCTCGGTTCACTGGCTTCGCACTATGGTTTCAGTCTGGAAGTGCCGTTCAACGAACTGCCGGCCGATCAGCAGAAATCCATCCTGCACGGCAGCGGCTCGCAGAACGTCGATTTCAAATACCTGAACGATCGTGGCGACATCGTCAAACGCTCGCACCCGTTCGAAGGCATCGTGCCCAACCTTGAGCGTCGCTATCGCGAGACCGAGTCGGCGAGCGTTCGCGAAGAGCTGGCCAAGTTCCTCAGCACTCAGTCCTGCCCGGACTGCCGTGGCACACGTCTGCGTCGCGAGGCACGACATGTGTGGGTCGGCGAGAAGACTCTGCCTGCCGTTACCAACCTGCCGATCGGCGATGCGTGCGAATACTTCGGCCAGTTGAAGATGACCGGCCGCCGTGGCGAGATTGCTGACAAGATCCTCAAGGAAATTCGCGAGCGTCTGCAGTTCCTCGTCAACGTCGGTCTCGACTATCTGTCGCTGGATCGCAGCGCTGACACGCTGTCCGGTGGCGAGGCGCAGCGGATTCGTCTGGCCAGCCAGATAGGCGCTGGCCTGGTGGGCGTTTTGTACATCCTCGACGAACCGTCCATTGGCTTGCACCAGCGTGATAACGATCGGCTGCTTGGCACGCTCAAGCACCTGCGCGATATCGGCAACACGGTAATCGTGGTCGAACACGACGAGGACTTGATTCGCCTGGCTGACTACGTGGTGGATATCGGCCCGGGCGCAGGCGTGCACGGCGGCCAGATCGTTGCCGAAGGTACGCCGGCCGAGGTCATGGCGCACCCGGATTCCCTGACCGGTAAATACCTGTCGGGCCGGGTGAAGATTGAAGTACCGGCCAAACGCACTCCGCGCAACAAGAAGTTGAATCTTTCGCTCAAAGGCGCGCGCGGCAATAACCTGCGCAATGTCGATCTGGATATCCCGATCGGGCTGCTGACTTGCGTGACCGGCGTGTCCGGTTCGGGCAAATCGACACTGATCAACAACACACTGTTCCCGCTGAGCGCCACGGCGCTCAATGGTGCGACCACCCTGGAAGCGGCAGCGCACGACAGCATCAAAGGCCTTGAGCATCTCGACAAAGTCGTCGATATCGACCAGAGCCCGATCGGCCGTACCCCGCGCTCCAACCCGGCGACGTACACCGGGCTGTTTACACCGATCCGTGAACTGTTCGCCGGTGTGCCCGAATCTCGCTCCCGTGGTTATGGCCCGGGGCGTTTCTCGTTCAACGTCAAGGGCGGTCGCTGCGAAGCCTGCCAGGGCGATGGCCTGATCAAGGTGGAAATGCACTTCCTGCCGGACATCTACGTGCCGTGCGACGTATGCAAGAGCAAGCGCTACAACCGCGAAACCCTTGAGATCAAATACAAGGGCAAGAGCATCCACGAAACCCTCGAGATGACCATTGAGGAAGCCAGGGAGTTCTTCGATGCGGTGCCGGCGCTGGCGCGCAAACTGCAGACCCTGATGGATGTCGGCCTGTCGTACATCAAGCTCGGTCAATCAGCGACCACCTTGTCCGGTGGTGAGGCGCAGCGGGTCAAGCTGTCTCGCGAGCTGTCCAAACGTGACACCGGCAAAACCCTGTACATCCTCGATGAGCCGACCACCGGTTTGCACTTCGCGGATATTCAGCAATTGCTCGACGTGCTGCATCGTCTGCGCGACCACGGCAACACCGTGGTGGTGATCGAACACAACCTCGACGTGATCAAGACGGCCGACTGGCTGGTCGATCTCGGGCCGGAGGGCGGTTCAAAAGGTGGGCAGATCATTGCCACTGGCACCCCTGAGGATGTGGCCGAGATGAAGCAATCTCACACAGGCCATTACCTCAAGCCGTTGTTGATCCGCGATCGGGCCTAAACGTCAGGCATGAAAAAGCCCCTGTCACCTCAACAGTGACAGGGGCTTTTTTTGTCTCTACAGCAATCAGGAAGTATGCGATTGCAGGTAGTTCTCGAGACCGATCAACTTGATCAAGCCCAACTGCTTTTCCAGCCAGTAGGTGTGATCTTCTTCGGTGTCGTTCAGTTGCACGCGCAGGATCTCGCGGCTGACATAATCTTTGTGCTGCTCGCAGAGTTCGATGCCTTTGCACAGCGCGGCGCGAACTTTGTACTCAAGGCGCAGATCAGCTTCGAGCATCTCCGGCACAGTGCTGCCGACATCCAGGTCATCCGGACGCATGCGCGGCGTGCCTTCGAGCATCAGAATCCGGCGCATCAACGCATCAGCGTGACCGGCTTCTTCTTCCATTTCGTGGTTGATTCGTTCGTAGAGCTTGGTGAACCCCCAGTCCTCATACATCCGCGAATGAACGAAATATTGATCACGCGCGGCCAGTTCGCCGGTCAGCAACGTGTTGAGGTAATCGATTACGTCTGGGTGGCCTTGCATCGCCCTACATCTCCCTACTTGAAAGGCTGTAGTTTGAACCAACATGACCGGAAGGTCACCCGCTTAGCGCAATAAAAGCGAAGATATTCTGAGAAAAGCAGCCTAAATAACGCAAAAACCGCCAAAATGAGGGCGGTTCTGCTTCTCGTTTAGACTTCGTTAAGCTGTACGTTGAGCAGCTTTGCGATTGCTTCTCCATACGCCTGATCGGCTTTGTAGAAATGCTGCAGCTGACGGTCGACGACATCAGTCGAAACCCCACCCATCGCACCAGCGATGTTGCTCACCAGCAGAGCCTTCTGCTCGTCGCTCATCAACCGGAACAGCGCACCGGCGTGACTGTAGTAATCGGTATCCTCGCGATGATCGTAACGATCGGCAGCACCGCTCAAGGCCAACGCCGGCTCAGCGTAATGCGGAGCTTGTTTCGGCGATTCGAGGTAGCTGTTCGGCTCGTAGTTAGGGGCTGCACCACCATTGCTGCCGAACGCCATCGAGCCGTCACGCTGGTAAGTGTTGACCGGGCCGCGTGGAGCGTTCACCGGCAGTTGCTGGTGATTGGTGCCGACGCGATAACGGTGGGCATCGGCGTAAGCGAATACACGACCTTGCAGCATGCGATCCGGCGACAGACCGACACCCGGCACCATGTTGCTTGGGCCGAACGCCGCTTGCTCGACTTCAGCGAAGTAGTTCTGCGGGTTGCGGTTCAATTCCAGCTCACCGACTTCAATCAGCGGGAACTCCTTCTGCGACCAGGTCTTGGTCACGTCGAACGGGTTCTCGTAATGCGCTGCAGCCTGGGCTTCGGTCATGATCTGGATGCAGACGCGCCATTTCGGGAAGTCTCCGCGCTCAATGGCTTCGAACAAATCGCGCTGGGCATAATCCGGATCGGTGCCAGCCAACCGCGCGGCATCGGCCGGTGCCAAATTCTTGATGCCTTGCTGGGTCTTGTAGTGCCATTTCACCCAGTGACGCTCACCTTTAGCGCTGATCAGGCTGTAGGTGTGGCTGCCGAAGCCGTGCATGTGACGGTAACCGTCCGGGATGCCGCGGTCAGAGAACAGAATGGTGACCTGGTGCAGTGCTTCAGGCGAATGCGACCAGAAGTCCCACATCATCTGCGCGCTTTTCAGGTTGCTTTGCGGCAGACGTTTTTGCGTGTGGATAAAGTCAGGGAATTTAAGTGGATCGCGAATGAAGAACACTGGCGTGTTGTTGCCAACGATGTCCCAGTTGCCTTCTTCGGTGTAGAACTTCAACGCGAAACCGCGTGGATCGCGCTCAGTGTCGGCGGAACCGCGTTCGCCGCCGACCGTCGAGAAACGCAGGAACGTCGGCGTTTGTTTGCCAACAGATTCAAACAGCTTGGCGCTGGTGTACTCGGTAATGTCACGAGTCACCGTGAACGTGCCATAAGCACCCGAGCCTTTGGCATGTACGCGGCGCTCAGGGATGTTTTCACGGTTGAAGTGCGCAAGCTTCTCGAGCAAGTGGAAATCGTCGAGCAACAACGGGCCACGAGGGCCGGCGGAGCGAGAATTCTGGGTATCAGCGACAGGCGCGCCACTGGCGGTCGTAAGCGTTTTGATCTGGCTCATACGGTCTTCTTCCTCTGTCAGTCTTGAAACTGCCGGCTAATCGGCTTGATGGGAAGTATTGATCATCGATGTGACATCTACAAATTCATTAACTTGCAGATATCGATAGATAATTACTAATTATGTTTCCCAGCACATAGTGACAACAGAAAGGTGTCGGAAGCTTGTATGAACAGCGCATTTTCTGGCGGACACAAAAAACCGGGCGCTAGGCCCGGTTCTTTGTTTCAGACTGACGTCTTACTCGGCGGATACAGCTTCGCCAGCAGTAGCACGATCAACCAACTCGACGTACGCCATAGGCGCGTTGTCGCCAGCGCGGAAACCGCACTTGAGGATGCGCAGGTAGCCACCCTCACGGGTAGCGTAACGCTTGCCCAGGTCGTTGAAGAGCTTACCAACGATAGCTTTCGAACGAGTACGGTCGAAAGCCAGACGGCGGTTAGCCAGGCTGTCTGTCTTGGCCAGAGTGATCAGCGGCTCAGCAACGCGACGCAGTTCTTTGGCTTTCGGCAGTGTAGTTTTGATCAGCTCGTGCTCGAACAGCGACACCGCCATGTTTTGGAACATGGCCTTGCGGTGCGAGCTGGTGCGGCTCAGGTGACGACCACTTTTACGATGACGCATGGTTCATTCCTTACCAAACACTACGTTCGGTGATTACGACGATCAGGCAGTCGCCTTGTCGTCCTTCTTAAGACTTGCAGGCGGCCAGTTGTCGAGGCGCATGCCGAGGGACAGACCGCGGGAGGCCAGAACGTCCTTGATTTCAGTCAAGGATTTCTTGCCCAGGTTCGGAGTCTTCAACAGCTCTACTTCGGTACGCTGAATCAGGTCACCGATGTAGTAGATGTTTTCCGCCTTAAGGCAGTTAGCCGAACGTACAGTCAGTTCCAGATCGTCAACCGGGCGAAGCAGGATCGGATCGATCTCGTCTTCCTGCTCGACAACCACTGGCTCACTGTCACCTTTGAGGTCGACGAACGCAGCCAACTGCTGTTGCAGGATGGTTGCAGCGCGGCGGATAGCCTCTTCAGGGTCCAGAGTACCGTTGGTTTCCAGATCAATAACCAGCTTGTCCAGGTTGGTACGCTGCTCGACACGGGCGTTTTCCACCACGTATGCGATACGGCGAACCGGGCTGAACGAAGAGTCAAGCTGCAAGCGACCGATGCTGCGGCTTTCGTCTTCATCGCTCTGACGCGAGTCTGCTGGTTCATAACCACGACCACGAGCTACGGTGAGCTTCATGTTCAGGGCGCCGTTAGACGCCAGGTTAGCGATTACGTGATCGGGATTAACGATCTCGACATCATGATCCAGCTGAATATCGGCAGCGGTAACCACCCCCGAACCCTTCTTCGACAAGGTCAGCGTAACTTCGTCACGACCGTGCAGCTTGATGGCCAGACCTTTAAGGTTCAACAGGATTTCAATTACGTCTTCCTGTACACCTTCGATGGCGCTGTACTCGTGGAGCACACCGTCAATCTCGGCCTCGACTACTGCGCAGCCGGGCATTGAGGACAACAGGATGCGTCGCAGCGCGTTGCCCAGGGTGTGGCCAAAACCACGCTCGAGAGGCTCGAGAGTGATCTTGGCGCGGGTTGGACTGACAACCTGCACATCAATGTGGCGGGGTGTCAGGAACTCATTTACCGAAATCTGCATGGATGCACCTATTTTCTAGCCCTTACTTGGAGTAGAGCTCGACAATCAGGCTTTCGTTGATGTCGGCGGACAGATCACTGCGAGCAGGAACGTTCTTGAAAACGCCCGACTTCTTCTCAGTGTCTACTTCTACCCATTCTACGCGGCCACGTTGGGCACACAGATCGAGAGCTTGGACAATGCGAAGTTGGTTTTTTGCTTTCTCGCGAACTGCAACCACGTCACCAGCACGAACCTGATACGACGGAACGTTTACGGTCTGACCGTTAACGCTGATCGACTTGTGCGATACCAGCTGACGGGATTCGGCACGAGTCGAACCAAAGCCCATACGGTATACAACGTTGTCCAGACGGCATTCGAGCAGTTGCAGCAGGTTTTCACCGGTTGCACCTTTCTTGCCAGCAGCTTCTTTGTAGTAGCCGCTGAATTGACGCTCGAGAACGCCGTAGATACGACGGACCTTCTGCTTTTCACGCAGTTGGGTGCCGTAATCGGACTGGCGACCGCGGCGTTGGCCGTGGATACCAGGTGCTGCTTCAATGTTGCACTTCGATTCGATCGCGCGCACGCCGCTCTTCAGGAAGAGATCGGTGCCTTCGCGACGAGCGAGTTTGCATTTTGGACCAATGTAACGAGCCATTCTTTACAATCTCCTGGATTACACGCGGCGCTTCTTCGGCGGACGGCACCCGTTGTGCGGGATTGGCGTCACGTCGGTGATGCTGGCGATCTTATAGCCACAGCCGTTCAATGCACGGACAGCAGACTCACGACCTGGACCTGGACCTTTGACGTTAACGTCGAGGTTTTTCAGGCCATATTCCAGCGCAGCTTGACCAGCACGTTCAGCAGCTACTTGAGCAGCAAACGGGGTGGACTTGCGGGAACCGCGGAAACCCGAACCACCGGAGGTAGCCCAAGAAAGCGCGTTACCTTGACGGTCGGTGATGGTCACGATGGTGTTGTTAAAAGAAGCATGGATGTGGGCGATGCCATCAACCACTGTCTTTTTAACTTTTTTACGAGGACGAGCAGCAGGTTTTGCCATGATTAATTTCCTGTCGATTCGCGTGGGCGATTACTTGCGGATCGGCTTACGCGGACCTTTACGGGTACGCGCGTTAGTCTTGGTACGCTGACCGCGTACTGGAAGACCACGACGATGACGCAGACCACGGTAGCAACCGAGGTCCATCAAACGCTTGATTTTCATGTTGATTTCGCGACGCAGGTCACCTTCAGTGGTGAACTTCGCCACTTCGCCACGCAACTGCTCAATCTGCTCGTCGCTCAGATCTTTGATCTTTGCGGCTGGGTTTACCCCAGTCTCTGCGCAAATTTTCTGCGCAGTAGTGCGACCAACACCATAGATGTAGGTCAGCGAGATAACAGTGTGCTTGTTATCTGGAATGTTAACGCCTGCAATACGGGCCATTCAGTGGGACTCCAATTGACAGCTACCTACGCCCCGGAAGCCAAGAAATAGGGCGCGAGATAATATCGCTGTAATAACAAATAATCAACCCGGCAGCGCACTAGCTGCCGGGCTTCAAGCAGATCACACTCAGCCTTGGCGCTGTTTGTGACGCGGTTCCGCGCTGCAAATTACTCGAACAACACCTTCGCGGCGAATAATCTTGCAGTTACGGCACAGCTTTTTCACCGATGCACGAACTTTCATCACCAACTCCTCGAACCTTATGGGTACTCAGCGCAACATGCCGCTGCCGTAACCCTTCAGGTTGGCTTTCTTCATCAGGGATTCGTACTGGTGCGAAACGAGGTGCGATTGTACTTGGGACATGAAGTCCATCACAACCACGACCACGATCAGCAACGAGGTCCCGCCAAGGTAGAACGGAACGTTTGCTGCAACCACCAGGAACTGGGGCAACAGGCACACGGCCGTCATGTAAAGAGCACCGAACATGGTCAAGCGAGTCAGAACGCCATCAATGTAGCGCGCAGACTGCTCACCTGGACGGATGCCCGGAATAAAGGCACCGGACTTCTTCAGGTTTTCCGCTACGTCTTTCGGATTGAACATCAACGCCGTATAGAAGAAGCAGAAGAAAATAATCCCTGCACTAAACAGCAGAATATTCAACGGCTGACCAGGAGCGATCGACTGCGAGATGTCCTGCAACCAGCCCATACCTTCAGACTGACCGAACCAGGCACCCAACGAAGCAGGGAACAGCAAAATGCTGCTCGCGAAAATAGCCGGAATAACGCCGGCCATGTTCACCTTCAACGGCAGGTGGCTAGTCTGCGCAGCAAAAACCTTGCGGCCCTGCTGACGCTTGGCGTAGTGAACAGCGATACGACGCTGACCACGCTCAATGAACACCACAAAACCGATAATCGCTACTGCCAGCAAACCGATGGCAACCAAGGCGAAGATGTTGATATCACCCTGACGCGCAGACTCGAAAGACTGCCCGATTGCTCTCGGAAGACCGGCGACGATACCCGAAAAAATCAACATCGAGATACCGTTGCCTACACCACGCTCAGTAATCTGCTCACCCAGCCACATCATGAACATCGCACCAGCCACAAACGTGGATACCGCGACGAAATGGAAGCCAAAGTCACCAGTGAACGCAACGCCCTGCCCCGCCAGACCAATGGACATGCCAATAGCCTGAACGAGAGCGAGGACGACGGTGCCGTAGCGGGTGTACTGGCTAATCTTGCGACGGCCAGCTTCACCTTCCTTCTTCAACTGTTCCAGCTGCGGGCTAACGGCGGTCATCAGTTGCATGATGATCGATGCCGAAATGTACGGCATGATCCCCAGTGCAAAGATGCTCATCCGTTCCAGCGCGCCGCCGGAGAACATGTTGAACAAGCTAAGAATGGTCCCCTCATTCTGTCGAAACAGGTCTGCGAGTCGGTCCGGGTTGATACCTGGAACCGGGATGTGTGCGCCTATTCGGTAGACGATAATCGCCAGGAACAGAAAACGCAGACGAGCCCAGAGTTCAGACATACCGCCTTTGCCGAGCGCAGAGAGAGCACCTTGCTTAGCCATTTATTCCTCGAACTTGCCGCCAGCTGCTTCGATAGCCGCACGCGCACCTTTGGTGGCGCCGATTCCCTTGCCGATAGTGACAGCGCGAGTCACTTCACCGGACAGCATGATTTTCACACGCTGTACGTTGACGTTGATCACGTTGGCATCTTTCAGGGACTGCACGGTGACGATGTCGCCTTCCACTTTAGCCAGCTCGGACAGACGCACTTCTGCGCGGTCCATGGCTTTCAGGGAAACGAAACCGAACTTCGGCAGGCGACGATGCAGCGGCTGTTGACCGCCTTCAAAGCCTGGAGCAATGGTGCCACCGGAGCGGGAGGTTTGACCTTTGTGGCCACGGCCACCAGTCTTACCCAAACCGCTACCGATACCACGGCCCGGACGATGCTTTTCGCGACGGGAACCCGGCGCTGGACTCAGATCATTGAGTTTCATCGATTAACCCTCGACACGCAGCATGTAGTAAGCCTTGTTGATCATCCCGCGATTCTCGGGAGTATCCTGGACTTCTACAGTGTGACCGATGCGACGCAGACCCAGACCCTTAACGCACAGTTTGTGGTTAGGGATGCGGCCGGTCATGCTTTTGATCAGCGTTACTTTAACGGTAGCCATGATCAGAAGATCTCCTTGACGCTTTTGCCACGCTTGGCGGCAATGGATTCAGGAGACTGCATAGCTTTCAAACCTTTGAAAGTGGCGTGAACCACGTTTACCGGGTTAGTCGAGCCGTAGCACTTGGCCAGAACGTTCTGAACACCAGCAACTTCGAGAACAGCACGCATAGCGCCGCCTGCGATGATACCGGTACCTTCAGAAGCAGGCTGCATGTACACCTTCGAAGCGCCGTGAGCGGACTTCATTGCGTACTGCAGCGTGGTGCCGTTCAGATCAACTTGGATCATGTTGCGGCGAGCAGCTTCCATTGCCTTCTGGATCGCAGCAGGCACTTCACGCGACTTGCCACGGCCGAAGCCAACACGCCCTTTACCATCACCAACCACGGTCAACGCGGTGAAAGTGAAGATACGGCCGCCTTTAACGGTTTTGGCTACACGGTTAACTTGAACCAGCTTCTCGATGTAGCCTTCGTCGCGCTTTTGGTCGTTATTTGACATAACTTAGAACTCCAGCCCAGCTTCACGAGCAGCATCAGCCAGCGCTTTCACGCGACCGTGGTACTTGAAGCCAGAGCGGTCGAAAGCCACTTGCGAGACGCCAGCGGCCTTAGCACGCGTAGCGACCAGCTGGCCAACCTTTGTGGCCGCGTCGATGTTGCCAGTGGCACCATCACGCAGTTCTTTATCCAAAGTCGAGGCGCTTGCCAGGACCTTGTTGCCGTCGGCCGAGATGACCTGGGCGTAGATGTGCTGCGACGAGCGGAACACGCAGAGACGCACGACTTCGAGTTCGTGCATTTTCAGGCGTGCTTTGCGAGCGCGACGCAGTCGAGTAACTTTTTTGTCGGTCATTTGCTATGCCCTACTTCTTCTTGGCTTCTTTACGACGGACGACTTCGTCCGCGTAGCGCACACCTTTGCCTTTGTACGGCTCTGGTGGACGGAAGTCGCGGATCTCAGCGGCCACTTGACCTACCAGCTGCTTATCGATGCCCTTGATCAGGATATCGGTCTGGCTAGGAGTCTCAGCGGTGATGCCTTCCGGCAGTTCGTAATCCACTGGGTGCGAGAAGCCAAGGGCCAGGTTCAAAACCGTGCCTTTTGCTTGCGCCTTGTAACCAACACCGACCAGCTGGAGCTTGCGCTCGAAGCCTTGGCTTACGCCTTGGACCATGTTGTTTACCAACGCACGCGTGGTACCGGCCATTGCGCGAGTTTGTTGATCGCCATTGCGAGCAGCGAAACGCAGCTCACCAGCTTCTTCAACGATCTCAACGGACGAATGGATGTTCAGTTCAAGAGTACCCTTGGCACCCTTCACCGAAAGCTGTTGGCCTGCGAATTTTACTTCGACACCGGCTGGCAGCTTAACGGGGTTCTTAGCGACGCGAGACATGCTTATCCCCCCTTAGAACACAGTGCAAAGAACTTCGCCGCCGACACCGGCAGCGCGCGCAGCACGATCCGTCATCACACCTTTGTTGGTGGAGACGATAGACACGCCAAGACCGCCACGAACTTTCGGCAGATCTTCAACGGACTTGTACTGACGCAGGCCTGGACGACTAACGCGCTTCACTTCTTCGATAACCGGACGGCCTTCGAAGTACTTCAGCTCGATGGACAACGACGGCTTAGCGTCGGTGGTGATCTGAAAATCCGCGATGTAACCTTCGTCCTTCAGGACTTTTGCTACAGCCACCTTCAGCGTGGAAGACGGCATGCTTACGACAGACTTTTCAGCCATCTGGGCATTACGGATTCGAGTTAGCATGTCCGCTAACGGGTCCTGCATACTCATGGGCTAGACGCTCCTAATACAGAAAAATTAGCCTTGCGGCTACTACTTGTCGCCGAGAACTTCCGGGCATGAAAAACACGGGCTCAGGCGAGCCGGTCATTCTAGACACACCCCAGAAATGAATCAAGCCCCAAAAGGGGCTTGATTCAGATTCAAGGCCACCGATGGTCAGGTTCTTGCGAACCCGAACATCGAGACTTTGACAGCAATTACCAGCTGGCTTTAACCAGACCTGGTACGTCACCACGCATTGCAGCTTCACGCAGCTTGTTACGGCCAAGGCCGAACTTGCGGTAAACGCCGTGCGGACGACCAGTCAGGCGGCAACGGTTACGCATGCGCGAAGCGCTTGCGTCACGTGGTTGCTTCTGCAGAGCTACGGTAGCTTCCCAACGCGCTTCTGGACTTGCGTTCAGATCAACGATGATAGCTTTCAGCGCTGCACGCTTGGTGGCGTACTTGGCAACGGTGAGCTGACGCTTCAGCTCACGGTTTTTCATGCTCTTCTTGGCCATTTTCCTACTCCAATCAGTTGCGGAACGGGAATTTGAAAGCACGCAGCAGAGCGCGGCCTTCATCATCGTTCTTGGCAGTGGTGGTCAGGGTAATGTCCAGACCGCGGAGAGCATCGATCTTGTCGTAGTCGATTTCCGGGAAAATGATCTGCTCTTTCACGCCCATGCTGTAGTTACCACGACCATCGAAGGACTTGGCATTCAGGCCGCGGAAGTCGCGGACCCGAGGCAGGGAGATCGACAGCAGACGATCCAGGAACTCATACATACGCTCACGGCGCAGAGTCACCTTAACGCCGATCGGCCATCCTTCACGGACTTTAAAGCCAGCGATGGATTTACGAGCGTAGGTCACAACGACTTTTTGGCCGGTGATCTTTTCCAGGTCAGCAACAGCATGCTCGATGACTTTTTTGTCACCAACAGCTTCGCCCAAACCCATGTTCAGGGTAATTTTTGTAACGCGTGGAACTTCCATCACGTTCGAAAGCTTAAGTTCTTCCTTAAGCTTCGGTGCGATTTCCTTCCAGTAAATCTCTTTTAGTCGTGCCATGGTCTTCTACCTAGCAGTGTTCAAGCATCAACCGCTTTTTGGGTCGACTTGAAGACACGAATTTTCTTGCCGTCTTCTACTTTGAAACCAACGCGGTCAGCCTTGTTGGTTTCGCCGTTGAAAATGGCGACGTTAGAAGCGTCCAGTGGAGCTTCTTTTTCGACGATACCGCCTTGCACGCCCGACATCGGGTTAGGCTTGGTATGACGCTTAACCAGGTTCAGACCGCTAATAACCAGACGGTTATTAGCAAGAACCTTAAGCACCTTACCGCGCTTACCTTTGTCTTTGCCGGCGATCACGATGATCTCGTCGTCACGACGAATCTTTTGCATGTCGGATCTCCTTACAGCACTTCTGGGGCGAGCGAGACGATCTTCATGAACTTCTCAGTACGAAGTTCACGGGTCACTGGCCCAAAGATACGGGTGCCGATCGGCTCTTGCTTGTTGTTCAGAAGAACAGCAGCGTTGCCATCAAAGCGGATAATGGAGCCATCAGCACGACGTACGCCGTGACGAGTGCGGACTACAACAGCAGTCATCACTTGGCCTTTTTTCACTTTACCGCGAGGAATTGCTTCCTTCACGGTAACTTTGATGATGTCACCGATACCAGCGTAACGACGATGGGAGCCACCCAGCACCTTGATGCACATAACGCGGCGAGCGCCGCTGTTATCGGCCACATCGAGCATGGATTGAGTCTGAATCATATAATTTCTCCGACCCCTAGTCCTTAGACTTCCACAGCGCGTTCGAGAACATCAACCAGCGCCCAAGACTTGGTCTTGGCCATAGGACGAGTTTCACGAATAGTGACTTTGTCGCCGATGTGGCACTGGTTGGTTTCGTCGTGCGCGTGCAGCTTAGTCGAACGCTTAACGTATTTACCGTAGATCGGGTGCTTTACGCGACGCTCGATCAATACGGTGATGGTTTTGTCCATCTTGTCGCTGACAACACGGCCAGTCAGCGTACGGACAGTTTTTTCGGCTTCAGCCATGATTACTTACCTGCCTGCTGGTTGAGCACAGTCTTCACGCGAGCGATGTCACGCTTAACTTGCGAGAGCAGATGAGACTGCCCCAACTGGCCAGTTGCTTTCTGCATACGCAGATTGAACTGGTCGCGCAGCAAGCCGAGCAGTTGCTCGTTCAGCTGCTGTGCGGATTTTTCACGAAGTTCATTCGCTTTCATCACATCACCGTCCGTTTAACAAAGGCGGTGGCGAGCGGCAGCTTTGCAGCAGCCAGGGCAAAAGCCTCACGCGCCAGCTCTTCAGAAACACCCTCGATTTCATACAGGACTTTGCCTGGCTGAATCTGGGCAACCCAGTACTCCACACTACCCTTACCTTTACCCATCCGAACTTCGAGTGGCTTCTTGGAAATAGGCTTGTCCGGGAATACACGGATCCAGATCTTGCCGCCACGTTTAACGTGACGGGTCAGAGCACGACGCGCTGACTCGATCTGACGAGCGGTGAGACGACCACGAGCTACAGACTTCAGCGCGAACTCGCCGAAGCTGACTTTGCTACCGCGCTGAGCCAGACCACGGTTGTGGCCTGTCATCTGCTTGCGGAACTTCGTACGCTTAGGTTGCAACATTTGGCGTACCCCTTACTTAGCAGCTTTTTTACGAGGCGCTGGTGCTTGTGGTTTGAGCTCTTCTTGGCGACCACCAATTACTTCGCCTTTGAAGATCCAAACCTTTACACCGATCACACCGTAAGTGGTGTGAGCTTCGTAGTTGGCATAGTCGATGTCGGCACGCAGGGTGTGCAATGGCACACGACCTTCGCGATACCATTCAGTACGTGCGATTTCAGCACCGCCGAGACGACCGCTCACTTGGATTTTGATGCCCTTGGCACCAATGCGCATGGCGTTCTGAACGGCGCGCTTCATAGCGCGACGGAACATTACACGACGCTCCAGCTGCTGAGCTACGCTCTGCGCAACCAGCATACCGTCGAGCTCCGGCTTGCGGATCTCTTCGATATTGATGTGCACAGGCACACCCATTTGCTTGGTCAGGTCCTGACGCAGTTTCTCAACATCTTCACCTTTCTTCCCGATAACAATACCTGGACGAGCGGTGTGGATGGTGATACGTGCAGTTTGGGCCGGACGATGGATATCGATACGGCTTACGGACGCGCTTTTTAGTTTGTCTTGGAGATACTCACGCACTTTCAGATCTGCGAACAAGTAGTCCGCATAAGTCCGACCGTCTGCGTACCAGACGGAGGTGTGCTCCTTGACGATTCCCAGGCGAATGCCAATGGGATGTACTTTCTGACCCATCTCTTCGACTCCGTTACTTGTCAGCAACCTTGACAGTGATATGGCAAGACCGCTTGACGATGCGATCAGCACGGCCTTTGGCACGTGGCATGATGCGCTTCAGCGAACGCCCTTCGTTGACGAAAACGGTGCTGACTTTAAGGTCATCAACGTCTGCGCCTTCGTTATGCTCGGCGTTGGCTACGGCCGACTCCAGCACTTTCTTCATGATCTCGGCGGCTTTCTTACTGCTGAAAGCCAACAAGTTGAGCGCTTCGCCCACCTTCTTCCCGCGGATCTGGTCGGCGACCAAGCGGGCTTTCTGGGCGGAGATTCGAGCGCCCGACAACTTAGCGGCTACTTCCATTTCCTTACCCCTTAACGCTTGGCTTTCTTGTCAGCCACGTGCCCGCGATAGTTGCGGGTACCGGCGAACTCGCCCAGTTTGTGGCCGACCATGTCTTCGTTAACGAGAACTGGGACGTGCTGACGACCGTTGTGTACTGCGATGGTCAGACCGACCATTTGTGGCAGGATCATCGAACGACGCGACCAAGTCTTAATTGGTTTGCGATCGTTCTTTTCCGCCGCCACTTCGATCTTCTTCAGTAGGTGAAGATCAATAAAAGGACCTTTTTTCAGAGAACGTGGCACTGTCGTATCCCTCTATTTACTTGCGACGACGGACGATCATTTTGTCGGTACGCTTATTACCACGAGTCTTCGCGCCCTTAGTCGGGAAGCCCCATGGCGATACCGGATGACGACCACCAGAGGTACGACCTTCACCACCACCATGTGGGTGGTCAACCGGGTTCATGGCAACACCACGAACGGTTGGGCGAACGCCACGCCAGCGCTTGGCACCAGCTTTACCCAGCGAACGCAGGCTGTGCTCGGAGTTCGAGACTTCGCCCAGGGTCGCACGGCATTCAGCCAGGACTTTACGCATTTCACCGGAACGCAGACGCAGGGTCACGTAGACACCTTCACGAGCGATCAGCTGAGCCGAAGCACCAGCGGAACGAGCGATCTGTGCACCTTTACCTGGCTTCAGTTCGATGCCGTGTACGGTAGAACCGACTGGAATGTTGCGCAGTTGCAGAGCGTTGCCTGGCTTGATTGGAGCCAGAGCGCCTGCGATCAGCTGGTCGCCAGCACTCACGCCCTTAGGGGCGATGATGTAGCGACGCTCGCCGTCTGCGTAGCAGAGCAGTGCGATGTGAGCAGTACGGTTTGGATCGTATTCGATACGCTCGACAGTGGCGACGATGCCATCTTTGTCGTTGCGACGGAAATCGACCATACGATAATGCTGCTTATGACCACCACCGATGTGACGCGTGGTAATACGGCCATTGTTGTTACGACCACCAGTCTTCGATTTTTTCTCGAGCAGCGGTGCGTGAGGAGCGCCTTTATGCAGCTCCTGGTTGACCACCTTGACCACAAAACGGCGGCCAGGGGAAGTCGGTTTGCATTTAACGATTGCCATGATGCACCCCTTCCTTACTCAGCACTGCTGCTGAAATCGAGATCTTGGCCTGGCTGAAGGGAGATAACTGCCTTCTTCCAGTCATTGCGCTTGCCCAGACCGCGAGCTGTGCGCTTGCTCTTACCCAGAACGTTCAGGGTAGTAACACGCTCAACTTTCACGCTGAACAGGCTTTCGACGGCCTTCTTGATTTCCAGCTTGGTTGCGTCAGTTGCAACCTTGAAAACGAACTGGCCTTTCTTGTCAGCCAGAACCGTAGCCTTCTCGGAAACGTGCGGGCCAAGCAGAACTTTAAATACGCGTTCCTGGTTCATCCCAGCAGCTCCTCGAATTTCTTCACGGCCGACACGGTGATCAACACCTTGTCGTATGCGATCAGACTAACTGGATCGGAACCTTGAACGTCACGTACATCGACGTGCGGCAGGTTACGAGCAGCCAGGTACAGGTTCTGATCAACAGCGTCCGACACGATCAGAACATCGGTCAGGCTCATGTTGTTCAGCTTGCCCAGCAGATCTTTGGTTTTCGGAGTTTCAACAGCGAAATCCTGAACCACGACCAGACGATCAGTACGCACCAGCTCAGCAAGGATGGAACGCATTGCTGCGCGATACATCTTCTTGTTCAGCTTCTGGGAGTGATCCTGTGGACGTGCTGCAAAAGTGGTACCGCCGCCACGCCAGATTGGGCTACGGATAGTACCGGCACGAGCACGGCCAGTACCTTTCTGACGCCATGGGCGCTTGCCGCCACCACGAACGTCGGAACGGGTCTTTTGCTGCTTGGTACCTTGACGGCCGCCGGCCATGTAGGCCACGACTGCTTGGTGAACCAGCGTCTCGTTGAATTCGCCGCCAAATGTCAGTTCGGAAACTTCGATCGCTTGAGCGTCATTTACATTTAATTGCATGTCAGCTTCCCCTTAACCGCGAGCCTTGGCTGCTGGACGTACAACCAGGTTGCCGCCAGTAGCGCCAGGAACAGCACCCTTGACCAACAACAGATTGCGTTCAGCGTCCACGCGCACTACTTCCAGGGACTGCACGGTCACGCGCTCAGCGCCCATATGACCGGACATTTTTTTGCCCTTGAATACACGACCAGGAGTCTGGCACTGGCCGATAGAGCCTGGGACGCGGTGGGATACGGAGTTACCGTGGGTGTTATCTTGCCCGCGGAAATTCCAACGCTTGATCGTACCCTGGAAGCCTTTACCCTTGGACTGACCGGTTACATCAACCAGTTGACCAGCGGCGAAGATTTCAGCGTTGATCAGATCGCCAGCCTGGTACTCGCCTTCTTCAAGACGGAATTCCATGGTGGTGCGACCAGCGGCAACGTTCGCCTTAGCGAAGTGACCAGCCTGAGCTGCTGTTACACGCGAAGCACGACGCTCGCCGACAGTGACTTGCACTGCACGATAGCCATCGGTCTCTTCAGTTTTGAACTGGGTGACGCGATTCGGTTCGATCTCAATGACCGTGACCGGAATGGAGACACCTTCTTCGGTGAAAATACGGGTCATACCGCATTTACGACCGACTACACCAATAGTCATGTTGTAAACCTCATGAGTGTACGGGGCTTTCACCCGCTATGGCCGCCCATTTCAGAGCGTTACACGACTAAGACCGAGTCTTAGCCGAGGCTGATCTGCACTTCCACACCGGCCGCAAGATCAAGCTTCATAAGAGCATCAACGGTTTTATCCGTTGGCTGGACGATGTCCAGAACGCGCTTATGAGTGCGGATTTCGTACTGGTCGCGCGCGTCTTTGTTGACGTGCGGAGAAACCAGAACGGTGAACCGCTCTTTACGGGTAGGCAGTGGAATTGGACCACGCACTTGAGCACCAGTACGTTTCGCGGTTTCCACGATTTCCTGGGTTGATTGGTCGATCAGGCGATGGTCAAAAGCCTTCAACCTGATACGGATTTGCTGATTTTGCATTGGATTTCAGACTCCGGCTGCTATTCCCACCGAGCGCAATACGCCCGTTAAAAGGAGGCGCAATTCTATAGACGCCCCAGATAGGTGTCAACCCAATAAAAAAGCCCCCGCTGAGCGGGGGCTTTTTCAATTCATCAAACAGACTCTATAAAAGAGTTACTCGATGATTTTGGCTACGACGCCAGCGCCGACGGTACGACCGCCTTCACGGATAGCGAAACGCAGACCGTCTTCCATCGCGATGGTTTTGATCAGGGTAACAGTCATCTGAATGTTGTCACCTGGCATTACCATTTCAACGCCTTCTGGCAGCTCGCAGTTACCAGTCACGTCAGTAGTACGGAAGTAGAACTGTGGACGGTAGCCTTTGAAGAACGGAGTGTGACGGCCGCCTTCTTCCTTGCTCAGAACGTAAACTTCTGCGGTGAACTTGGTGTGCGGCTTAACCGAACCCGGCTTAACCAGAACCTGGCCACGCTCAACGTCGTCACGCTTGGTACCACGCAGCAGAACGCCGCAGTTCTCGCCAGCACGACCTTCGTCGAGCAGCTTGCGGAACATTTCAACACCGGTGCAGGTGGTGACGGTGGTGTCACGCAGACCAACGATTTCCAGCGGATCTTGAACGCGAACGATACCGCGCTCGATACGACCAGTCACAACAGTACCGCGACCAGAGATCGAGAATACGTCTTCGATTGGCATCAGGAACGGCTTGTCGATCATACGAACTGGTTCTGGGATGTAGGCATCCAGAGTTTCAACCAGCTTCTTGACGGCAGTGGTACCCATCTCGTTGTCGTCTTTGCCTTCCAGCGCCATACGAGCCGAACCGATGATGATTGGAGTGTCATCGCCCGGGAAGTCGTAGGTGGACAGCAGGTCGCGAACTTCCATCTCGACCAGTTCCAGCAGCTCAGCGTCGTCTACCAGGTCAGCCTTGTTCAGGAAAACCACGATGTACGGAACGCCTACCTGACGGGACAGCAGGATGTGCTCACGGGTTTGTGGCATCGGACCATCAGCGGCCGAGCAAACCAGAATAGCGCCGTCCATTTGAGCAGCACCGGTGATCATGTTCTTCACATAGTCAGCGTGACCTGGGCAGTCAACGTGAGCGTAGTGACGGATCTTCGAGTTGTACTCAACGTGTGCGGTGTTGATGGTGATACCGCGAGCTTTTTCTTCTGGTGCGCTGTCGATCTTGTCGAAGTCAACGATTGCGGAACCGAAAACTTCCGAGCAAACGCGAGTCAGAGCAGCAGTCAGAGTGGTTTTACCGTGGTCAACGTGACCAATGGTGCCAACGTTGACGTGCGGTAGGGAACGATCAAATTTTTCTTTAGCCACGACAATTAACTCCTAGCCTAAAGGGGCTGAATCAGCCTTGTTTTTTGGTTACGGATTCGACGATGTGCGACGGAGCCGTATCGTATTTTTTGAATTCCATAGAGTAGCTTGCGCGACCCTGGGACATGGAACGAACGTCGGTCGCATAACCGAACATCTCACCCAGTGGAACCTCGGCACGGATAACCTTGCCGGACACTGTGTCTTCCATACCCTGGATCATGCCGCGACGACGGTTAAGGTCGCCCATCACATCACCCATATAGTCTTCAGGCGTAACAACCTCTACAGCCATGATCGGCTCAAGCAACTCACCACCGCCCTTCTGGGCCAGTTGCTTGGTCGCCATGGAGGCAGCCACTTTAAACGCCATCTCGTTGGAGTCGACGTCGTGGTAAGAACCATCGAACACGGTAGCCTTCAGGCCGATCAGCGGATAGCCGGCAACAACGCCGTTCTTCATCTGCTCTTCGATACCCTTCTGGATAGCCGGGATGTATTCCTTAGGAACCACACCACCTACAACTTCGTTCACGAATTGCAGACCTTCCTGACCTTCGTCAGCAGGAGCAAAACGAATCCAGCAGTGACCGAATTGGCCGCGACCACCGGACTGACGAACGAACTTGCCTTCGATTTCACAGTTCTTCGTGATGCGCTCACGATACGAAACCTGAGGCTTGCCGATGTTGGCTTCGACGTTGAACTCACGGCGCATCCGGTCTACCAGGATGTCCAGGTGCAGCTCGCCCATGCCGGAGATGATCGTTTGACCAGTCTCTTCATCAGTTTTAACGCGGAAAGACGGGTCTTCCTGAGCAAGTTTGCCCAGAGCGATACCCATTTTTTCCTGGTCATCCTTGGTCTTAGGCTCTACGGCAACCGAAATAACCGGCTCCGGGAAGTCCATACGAACCAGGATGATTGGCTTGTCAGCGTTGCAGAGGGTTTCACCAGTGGTGACGTCCTTCATGCCGATCAGGGCCGCGATGTCGCCAGCGCGCACTTCCTTGATCTCTTCACGGGCGTTTGCGTGCATTTGCACCATACGACCCACGCGCTCTTTCTTGCCTTTAACCGAGTTGATCACGCCGTCGCCGGAGTTCAACACGCCCGAGTAAACGCGGACGAAGGTCAAAGTACCCACGAACGGGTCGGTAGCGATCTTGAACGCCAGAGCCGAGAAAGGCTCCGCATCGTCTGCATGACGCTCCAGCTCGATTTCCTCGTTATCCGGGTCAGTACCCTTGATCGCAGGAATGTCGGTTGGTGCAGGCAGGAAGTCGATAACGGCGTCGAGAACCAGGGGAACACCCTTGTTCTTGAACGAAGAACCGCAAACAGCCAGAACGATCTCGCCGGCGATAGTACGCTGACGCAAAGCGGCTTTGATCTCTGCGATCGTCAGCTCTTCGCCTTCCAGGTACTTGTTCATCAGCTCTTCGTTGGCTTCAGCAGCAGCTTCAACCATGTTGTTGCGCCACTCTTCAGCCAGCTCTTGGAGCTCAGCAGGAATGTCCTTGCGAACAGGGACCATACCTTTGTCAGAGTCGTTCCAGTAGACAGCTTGCATGTTGATCAGATCAATCTGACCCTGGAAGTTGTCTTCAGAACCGATGGCCAACTGGATCGGCACCGGAGTGTGACCCAGACGCTGCTTGATCTGACCGATCACGCGCAGGAAGTTGGCACCAGCACGGTCCATCTTGTTTACGTAAACAAGACGTGGAACACCGTATTTGTTGGCTTGACGCCATACGGTTTCCGACTGAGGCTCAACACCCGAAGTACCGCAGAACACAACGACAGCGCCGTCGAGTACGCGCAGGGAACGTTCAACTTCAATAGTGAAGTCAACGTGGCCCGGGGTATCGATTACGTTGAAGCGGTGCTCGTCTTTGTACTGCTTCTCGGAACCTTTCCAGAAGGCGGTGATGGCAGCAGAAGTAATGGTAATACCACGCTCCTGCTCCTGCACCATCCAGTCTGTGGTCGCGGCGCCATCATGCACCTCGCCCATTTTGTGACTTTTGCCGGTGTAAAAAAGGACGCGCTCGGTGGTGGTGGTTTTACCAGCATCCACGTGAGCGACGATACCGATGTTACGGTAGCGGCTAATCGGAGTAGTACGAGCCATAAAGCCCTCGCAAAATTAGTGAAGCTAAAATTAGAAGCGGTAGTGCGAGAAAGCTTTGTTAGCTTCAGCCATACGGTGCACGTCTTCACGCTTCTTAACAGCAGCACCTTTACCTTCAGCAGCATCCAGCAGTTCGCCAGCCAAACGCAGAGCCATAGACTTCTCGCCACGCTTACGGGCGAAGTCTACCAACCAGCGCATTGCCAGAGCGTTACGACGGGAAGGACGAACCTCGACCGGAACCTGGTAAGTAGCACCACCAACGCGGCGCGACTTCACTTCGACCAGCGGAGCGATGGCGTCGAGTGCTTTTTCGAAGAGTTCCAGGGGATCGGTGCCAGCCTTACGGGTCGCAACGGTTTCCAGGGCACCATAAACGATACGTTCGGCAACGGCTTTCTTGCCGCTTTCCATAACGTGGTTCATGAATTTGGCGAGGATCTGGCTTCCGTATTTCGGATCGTCCAGAATCTCACGCTTTGCTGCTACGCGACGTCTTGGCATGATAAGCCCTCAAGCGGTCTTCAGGTTAGCTCGGGACAGATCCAATGGATGCGTGCCCGACCTTACTCTTATCGACTCAATAAAATGAAAATCTGCAAAACGGCCGATTACTTCGGACGCTTGGTACCGTACTTCGAACGACCCTGGTTACGACCTTTAACGCCGGAAGTATCCAAGGAGCCGCGAACGGTGTGGTAACGAACACCTGGCAAGTCTTTTACACGACCGCCGCGGATCAGTACCACGCTGTGCTCTTGCAGGTTGTGACCTTCACCACCGATGTACGAGGAAACCTCGAAACCGTTGGTCAGGCGCACACGGCATACTTTACGCAGTGCCGAGTTAGGTTTTTTCGGCGTGGTGGTGTACACACGGGTGCACACGCCACGACGTTGCGGGCAGTTCTGCAGCGCAGGTACGTCGGATTTCTCGACGATACGCTTACGCGGCTGACGTACCAGCTGGTTGATAGTTGCCATCTACTAGCTCCACTGTTGTCTTGCGACGCTATTGTCTTGCAAGAAAAGCAAAATGGCAGGAACGAATTCCCGCCAAATTTAGGGGATCAAGAGTCTAAAGAGGATCTTGTCCCCAGTCAAGGCAAGGCCCCGACCTCCCCGCCCCTCGAACCTCGACAAAATGTCTCGATTCGATGAACGGAGCGATCAGGGCCTTACGCTCATTTATCGCAGAACTCAGTTACCGCTTGAGTTCAGCGCTTCGGTCAGTGCAGCTTCCACTTCACTGGCGCTTACGCGCAATGGCTTGTCTGCTTCACGACGACGCTTGCGCTCGCTGTGATATGCCAGGCCGGTACCTGCCGGGATCAGACGACCCACGACCACGTTTTCTTTCAGGCCGCGCAGGTAATCGCGCTTGCCGGTGACTGCCGCTTCGGTCAGTACGCGGGTGGTTTCCTGGAAGGAAGCCGCCGAGATGAACGATTCGGTGGACAACGACGCCTTGGTGATACCCAGCAGAACGCGAGTGTACTTGGAGACGAACTTGTCTTCGCCGCCCAGACGCTCGTTTTCTACCAGTACGTGAGTCAGTTCCATCTGGTCGCCCTTGATGAAACTGGAATCGCCGGATTCAGCGATTTCAACTTTACGCAGCATCTGACGCAGGATGGTCTCGATGTGCTTGTCGTTGATCTTCACGCCTTGCAGACGGTAAACGTCCTGGATCTCGTTCACGATGTACTTGGCCAGCGCGCTCACACCCAGCAGACGCAGGATGTCGTGCGGATCGCTTGGACCGTCGGAGATAACTTCGCCGCGGTTTACCTGTTCGCCTTCGAACACGTTCAGGTGACGCCACTTCGGAATCAGCTCTTCGTACGGATCGCTACCGTCGTTCGGGGTAATAACCAGACGGCGCTTGCCTTTGGTCTCTTTACCGAACGCGATGGTGCCGCTGACTTCAGCCAGAATCGACGCTTCTTTCGGACGACGAGCTTCGAACAAGTCGGCAACACGCGGCAGACCACCGGTGATGTCACGGGTCTTCGAAGTTTCTTGCGGGATACGCGCGATAACATCACCGATCGCGATCTTCGCACCATCCGCTACACCGACCAGGGCGTTGGCTGGCAGGAAGTACTGAGCGATAACGTCAGTGCCTGGCAGCAACAGATCCTTGCCGTTGTCGTCAACCATCTTCACTGCTGGACGAATCTCTTTGCCCGCAGCTGGACGATCTTTCGCGTCGAGTACTTCAATGTTGGTCATACCGGTCAATTCGTCAGTCTGACGCTTGATCGTGATGCCTTCTTCCATGCCCACGTAGGTCACGGTACCTTTCATTTCGGTAACGATTGGGTGAGTGTGCGGATCCCACTTGGCCACGATTGCGCCAGCGTCGACCTTGTCACCTTCTTTAACCGAAATCACAGCACCGTACGGCAGCTTGTAACGCTCGCGCTCACGACCGAAGTCATCAGCGATTGCCAGCTCACCGGAACGGGACACAGCAACCAGGTGGCCGTCCACTCGCTCCACGTGCTTCAAATTGTGCAGACGAACGGTACCGCCATTCTTCACCTGAACGCTGTCCGCAGCGGAAGTACGGCTTACCGCACCACCGATGTGGAACGTACGCATCGTCAGCTGGGTACCCGGCTCACCGATGGACTGGGCAGCGATAACGCCGACCGCTTCACCGATGTTCACCTGGTGACCACGAGCCAGATCACGGCCGTAGCACTTGGCGCAAATGCCATAGCGGGTTTCGCAGCTGATCGGCGAACGCACGATCACTTCATCGATGCTGTTCAGCTCGATGAACTCGACCCACTTCTCGTCTACCAGAGTACCGGCCGGAACGATAACGTCCTCGGTGCCTGGCTTGAATACGTCACGGGCAATAACACGACCCAATACGCGCTCACCCAACGGCTCTACAACGTCACCGCCTTCAATGTGCGGAGTCATCAGCAGACCGTGTTCGGTGCCGCAATCGATCTCGGTTACAACCAGATCCTGCGCCACGTCTACCAGACGACGAGTCAGGTAACCGGAGTTCGCAGTTTTCAACGCGGTATCCGCCAGACCTTTACGAGCACCGTGAGTTGAGATGAAGTACTGAAGTACGCTCAAACCTTCACGGAAGTTCGCAGTAATCGGCGTTTCGATGATGGAACCGTCCGGCTTGGCCATCAGACCACGCATACCGGCCAGCTGACGAATCTGTGCTGCGGAACCCCGTGCACCCGAGTCGGCCATCATGTACATCGAGTTGAAAGACTCTTGATCGACTTCAACGCCGTGACGGTCGATCACCTTCTCTTTCGAGAGGTTGGCCATCATTGCCTTGGAAACTTCGTCGTTCGCTTTCGACCAAAGGTCGATCACTTTGTTGTACTTCTCGCCCTGGGTTACCAGGCCGGAGGCGTACTGGCTCTCGATCTCTTTCACTTCGTCGGTGGCAGCACCGATGATGCGGGCTTTTTCATCCGGGATAACGAAGTCGTTAACACCGATGGAAACGCCGGAGATGGTCGAGTAAGCGAAACCGGTGTACATCAACTGGTCAGCGAAGATCACAGTCTCTTTCAAACCAACCACGCGGTAGCACTGGTTGATCAGTTTGGAGATTGCCTTCTTCTTCATCGGCAGGTTGACGACGTCGTACGACAGACCTTTTGGCACAACCTGGAACAGCAGCGCACGGCCGACAGTGGTGTCGACGATACGGGTGCCGCTTACGCTGTTGCCGTCACGGTCGTTGACGGTTTCGTTGATACGTACTTTAACCTTGGCGTGCAGTGCGGCTTCGCCGGCACGGAACACACGGTCAACTTCCTGCAGATCCGCGAACACACGACCTTCGCCTTTGGCGTTGATCGCTTCACGAGTCATGTAGTAGAGACCCAATACAACGTCCTGCGACGGAACGATGATTGGCTCACCGTTGGCAGGCGACAGAATGTTGTTGGTCGACATCATCAACGCACGCGCTTCCAACTGGGCTTCCAGTGTCAGCGGTACGTGCACGGCCATTTGGTCGCCGTCGAAGTCGGCGTTGTACGCGGCGCAGACCAGAGGGTGCAGCTGGATAGCCTTACCTTCGATCAGTACCGGTTCAAACGCCTGGATACCCAGACGGTGAAGGGTCGGTGCACGGTTGAGAAGAACCGGGTGTTCGCGAATCACTTCAGCGAGAACGTCCCAAACTTCTGGCAGTTCGCGCTCGACCATTTTCTTGGCCGCTTTGATGGTGGTCGCGAGACCACGCATTTCGAGCTTGCCGAAAATGAACGGTTTGAACAGCTCGAGAGCCATCTTCTTCGGCAGACCGCACTGGTGCAGACGCAGGGTCGGGCCTACGGTAATTACCGAACGACCGGAGTAGTCAACACGCTTACCGAGCAAGTTCTGACGGAAACGACCTTGCTTACCCTTGATCATGTCAGCCAGGGATTTCAGAGGACGCTTGTTGGAACCTGTGATAGCGCGACCACGACGACCGTTGTCGAGCAGAGCATCGACCGCTTCCTGCAACATACGCTTTTCGTTGCGCACGATGATGTCCGGAGCGGACAGATCCAGCAGGCGCTTCAAACGGTTGTTACGGTTGATCACTCGACGATACAGATCGTTGAGGTCGGAAGTCGCGAAACGACCACCATCCAGTGGAACCAGTGGACGCAGATCTGGCGGCAGAACCGGCAGAACGGTCAGCACCATCCACTCTGGCAGGTTGCCGGAACCCTGGAAGGCTTCCATCAACTTCAGACGCTTGGACAGCTTCTTGATCTTGGTTTCGGAGTTGGTTTGCGGAATTTCTTCACGCAGACGGCCAATCTCGTGTTCCAGGTCGATAGCGTGCAGCAGTTCACGGACAGCTTCAGCACCCATACGGGCGTCGAAGTCATCACCGAACTCTTCCAGCGCTTCGAAGTACTGCTCGTCGTTCAGCAGCTGACCTTTTTCAAGGGTGGTCATGCCTGGATCGATAACGACATAGCTCTCGAAGTAGAGAACACGTTCGATATCACGCAGGGTCATGTCCATCAGCAAGCCGATACGGGACGGCAGCGATTTCAGGAACCAGATGTGGGCAACCGGCGAAGCCAGTTCGATGTGCGCCATGCGCTCACGACGAACCTTGGCCAGTGCAACTTCAACGCCGCACTTCTCGCAGATCACACCACGGTGCTTCAAGCGCTTGTACTTACCGCACAGGCACTCGTAATCCTTTACCGGGCCAAAGATCTTGGCGCAGAACAGGCCGTCACGCTCAGGTTTGAACGTACGGTAGTTGATGGTTTCCGGCTTTTTAACTTCACCGAACGACCATGAGCGGATCATCTCAGGCGAGGCCAATCCGATACGGATGGCGTCGAACTCTTCGACTTGACCCTGGTTTTTCAGCAAATTCAGTAGGTCTTTCAAGGCCTTTCCTCCTGGCGGAGCAGAGAGCGGGCAATCCTGCCCCGCTCTCGATTCGCGTCACGTGTTATTCGGTTTCCAGATCGATATCGATGCCGAGGGAACGAATTTCCTTGATCAACACGTTGAAGGACTCGGGCATGCCCGGCTCCATACGGTGATCGCCATCCACGATGTTTTTGTACATCTTGGTACGGCCGTTCACATCGTCCGACTTCACTGTGAGCATTTCTTGCAGAGTGTAAGCAGCACCGTATGCTTCCAGTGCCCAGACCTCCATCTCCCCGAAACGCTGACCACCGAACTGCGCCTTACCACCCAGCGGCTGCTGGGTAACCAGGCTGTACGAACCGGTAGAACGCGCGTGCATCTTGTCGTCTACCAAGTGGTTCAGCTTCAGCATGTACATGTAGCCAACGGTAACTGGACGCTCGAACTTGTTGCCGGTACGGCCGTCAGTCAGCTGCATCTGGCCGCTTTCCGGCAGGTCTGCCAGTTTCAGCATGGCCTTGATTTCGCTTTCCTTGGCGCCGTCGAACACTGGAGTGGCCATTGGAACACCGCCACGCAGGTTCTTCGCCAGATCCAGGATTTCCTGATCGGAGAAGCTGTCCAGATCTTCGTTACGACCGCCGATCTGGTTGTAGATCTCGTCCAGGAAGGTACGCAGTTCAGCGACTTTACGCTGCTCTTCGATCATCCGGTTGATCTTCTCGCCCAGACCTTTGGCCGCGAGGCCCAGGTGGGTTTCAAGGATCTGACCAACGTTCATACGCGAAGGTACGCCCAGTGGGTTGAGGACGACGTCGACCGGGGTGCCATTGGCATCGTGCGGCATGTCTTCAACCGGCATGATCACGGAGACCACACCTTTGTTACCGTGACGACCGGCCATCTTGTCGCCCGGCTGGATGCGACGACGGATTGCCAGGTAAACCTTGACGATTTTCAGCACGCCTGGAGCCAGGTCATCGCCCTGCTGCAGTTTGCGCTTCTTGTCTTCGAACTTGTCGTCCAGCAGACGGCGACGATCAACGATGTAGGCCTGAGCCTTCTCGAGCTGCTCGTTAAGCGCATCTTCAGCCATGCGCAGTTTGAACCACTGACCATGCTCAAGACCGTCGAGAACTTCGTCGGTGATGTCCTGACCTTTCTTCAGACCCGCGCCGCCTTCAGCCTTGTGGCCTACCAGAGCGGAACGCAGACGTTCGAAAGTTGCGCCTTCAACGATACGGAACTCTTCGTTCAGATCCTTGCGGATCTCGTCGAGCTGAGTCTTCTCGATCGACAGTGCACGAGCATCACGCTCAACGCCGTCACGGGTGAAGACCTGTACGTCGATGACAGTACCTTTGGTACCGGTAGGTACACGCAGGGAAGTGTCTTTAACGTCGCTGGCTTTTTCGCCGAAGATTGCACGCAGCAGTTTTTCTTCCGGAGTCAGTTGAGTCTCGCCTTTCGGAGTGACCTTACCGACCAGGATGTCGCCTGCGCCAACTTCAGCACCTACGTAAACGATACCGGCTTCATCCAGTTTGTTCAGTGCAGCTTCACCCACGTTCGGGATGTCTGCAGTGATCTCTTCAGGCCCAAGCTTGGTGTCACGGGCCACACAGGTCAGTTCCTGGATGTGGATCGTGGTGAAACGGTCTTCCTGAACCACACGCTCGGACAGGCAGATGGAGTCTTCGAAGTTGAAGCCGTTCCATGCCATGAACGCGATGCGCATGTTCTGACCCAGCGCCAGTTCACCCATGTCGGTGGACGGGCCGTCGGCCATGATGTCGCTACGCTGAACGCGATCACCCTTGCTCACCAGCGGACGCTGGTTGATGCAGGTGTTCTGGTTCGAGCGGGTGTATTTGGTCAGGTTGTAGATGTCGACACCAGCTTCGCCGGTTTCAACTTCGTCATCAGCAACACGAACCACGATACGGCTGGCGTCAACAGAGTCGATCACGCCGCCACGACGAGCCACGACGCAAACGCCGGAGTCACGGGCTACGTTACGCTCCATGCCGGTACCTACCAGCGGCTTGTCAGCGCGCAGGGTTGGTACAGCTTGACGCTGCATGTTCGAACCCATCAACGCACGGTTGGCGTCGTCGTGCTCGAGGAACGGAATCAGCGACGCTGCGACCGAAACTACCTGCTTCGGCGAAACGTCCATCAAGGTGACTTCTTCAGGCGCCTTGACGGTGAATTCGTTCAGGTGACGTACGGCTACCAGTTCGTCGATCAGGACTTTCTGGTCGTTCATGGTCGCCGAAGCCTGCGCGATCACGTGATCGGCTTCTTCAATAGCGGACAGGAACACGATCTCGTCGGTAACCACACCCTCTTTCACCACGCGGTACGGGCTTTCCAGGAAGCCGTACTGGTTGGTGCGAGCGTACGCAGCCAGGGAGTTGATCAGACCGATGTTCGGACCTTCCGGCGTTTCAATCGGGCATACACGACCGTAGTGAGTCGGGTGTACGTCACGAACTTCAAAACCTGCGCGCTCACGAGTCAGACCGCCAGGGCCGAGTGCAGAAACACGACGCTTGTGAGTGATCTCGGACAGCGGGTTGTTCTGGTCCATGAACTGCGAGAGCTGGCTGGAGCCGAAGAACTCTTTCACCGCCGCAGCCACTGGCTTGGCGTTGATCAGGTCTTGCGGCATCAGGCCTTCGCTTTCAGCCATCGACAGACGCTCTTTGACCGCACGCTCAACACGTACCAGGCCAACGCGGAACTGGTTCTCGGCCATTTCGCCTACGCAGCGAACACGACGGTTACCCAAGTGGTCGATGTCATCGACGATGCCTTTACCGTTACGGATGTCGACCAGAGTCTTCAGTACCGCGACGATGTCTTCCTTGCACAGCACGCCCGAACCTTCGATCTCGGTACGACCGATACGACGGTTGAACTTCATCCGGCCGACCGCAGACAGGTCATAGCGCTCAGGGCTGAAGAACAGGTTGTTGAACAGGGTTTCGGCAGCGTCTTTGGTTGGCGGCTCGCCTGGACGCATCATGCGATAGATCTCGACCAGCGCTTCCAATTGGTTGCTGGTGGAGTCGATCTTCAGTGTGTCGGAGACGAACGGACCGCAGTCGATATCGTTGGTGTACAGAGTCTCGATGCGAACAACGCCGGCCTTGGCAATTTTTGCCAGAACTTCAGTGTTCAGCTCGGTGTTGCACTCTGCCAGGATTTCGCCGGTAGCCGGGTGCACGATGACCTTGGCGGTGGTGCGACCCAGGACGTAGTCCAGAGGCACTTCCAGCGTCTTGATACCGGCTTTTTCGATCTGATTGATGTGGCGCGCAGTAATACGGCGGCCCGCTTCAACGATGACCTTGCCCTTCTCGTCCTGAATGTCCAGAACCGCAATCTCACCACGCAGACGCGAAGCAATCAGTTCCAGGCTGAGGGTTTCGCCGCTCAGTTTGAAAACGTTGGTGGTGTAGAACGCGTCCAGCACTTCTTCAGTGGTGTAACCGAGCGCGCGCAGCAGTACCGATGCCGGCAGCTTGCGACGACGGTCGATACGCACAAACACGCAGTCTTTCGGGTCGAACTCAAAGTCCAGCCACGAACCGCGGTAAAGAATGATGCGCGCGGAGTAAAGCAGTTTGCCGGAGCTATGCGTCTTGCCGCGGTCGTGGTCGAAGAACACGCCCGGGGAACGGTGCAGCTGGGAAACGATTACACGCTCGGTACCGTTGATTACGAAGGTACCGTTCTCAGTCATCAGGGGGATTTCACCCATGTAGACTTCTTGCTCTTTGATGTCCTTGATCGCTTTGTTCGACGATTCTTTGTCGAAAATGATCAGGCGCACTTTTACCCGCAAAGGTACGGCGAAAGTTACACCGCGCAATACGCATTCTTTGACATCAAATGCCGGTTCGCCCAGGCGATAACCGACGTACTCCAGCGCAGCATTGCCGGAGTAGCTGATGATCGGGAAAACGGATTTGAAGGCCGCATGCAGGCCCACGTCGCGGAACTGATCTTTAGTCGCTCCCGCTTGCAAGAATTCACGATACGAATCCAGCTGGATGGCCAGGAGGTACGGCACATCCATGACGTCCGGCAACTTGCTAAAGTCCTTGCGGATACGTTTTTTCTCAGTATATGAGTAAGCCATCAGCGTTCCCCAGCTTGGTCACCTGCTTGTTTGGCCCCTCCCGACGGGAGCAGCCAGAAAATCGTGCAAACCCCATGGTTTGCGCCACCGCATCGGGTGGTTACAGCGCCTTTATCAGCACCGACCCAGTCGGCTGCCAATAACGGAAAAAGGCCGGTGGCAAGAGCCACCAGCCATCAGCCTGTCGCTTGACGCTCGGGCTGGAGGAGCAAAGTCGAAAGTTACTTAACTTCGACTTCTGCGCCTGCTTCTTCCAGCTTCTTCTTGGCATCTTCAGCAGCTTCTTTCGAAACGCCTTCAGCGATAACCTGAGGAGCGGTATCAACCTTCTCTTTCGCTTCTTTCAGACCCAGACCGGTCAGTTCACGTACAGCCTTGATCACGTTGACTTTCTTCTCGCCAGCGCCTTTCAAGATAACGTTGAACTCGGTTTGCTCTTCAACAGCAGCAGCAGCTACAGCTGGGCCAGCCGAAGCGGCAGCAGCGGTAACGCCAAAGGTTTCTTCCATCGCTTTGATCAGCTCAACGATTTCCACTACGGATTTCTGGCCGATTGCTTCGATGATTTGTTCGTTAGTCAGAGACATGACTCAATTCCTGAATTGGGGGACGGCCTACGCGACCATCGAAATAAACAAAAAACGCGAGAAGTTGACGAGCCTTAGGCTGCAGCAGCTTCTTTCTGGTCGCGAATTGCCGCCAGAGTACGAGCCAATTTGCTGGTAGCGCCTTGAATCACGCTCATCAGCTGAGAAATTGCTTCGTCACGGGTCGGCAGAGTTGCCAGTACGTCGATCTGATTAGCTGCGAGGAACTTGCCCTCGAACGCAGCTGCCTTGATCTCGAACTTGTCCTGACCCTTGGCAAACTCTTTGAAAATACGAGCAGCAGCGCCCGGATGTTCGTTCGAGAATGCAATCAGGGTCGGGCCGGTGAACACGTCGTTGAGGACACTGTATTGAGTGTCAGCAACAGCGCGCTTGAGCAGGGTGTTACGTACAACACGTACGTAAACGCCAGCTTCACGAGCCTCTTTACGGAGTCCGGTCATTGCGCCTACTGTTACGCCACGTGCATCAACCACGACAGCGGACAGAGCGACTTTGGCAGCCTCGTTGACTTCAGCGACGATGGCCTTCTTGTCTTCGAGATTAATTGCCACGGGTTTAACTCCTGCTTGTTACCGTTTCATTCGATCGAAACCGAATGTCGTTTTTGGTGTCTGATTCGGTAAGGAACCGGGAGCACCATCTGCGTAGGCTTATGGTTTAAGACTTGCGTCGCCTACGGTCTTGGATAGCCCCCGCCAGGCAGGGACCCCAATCTTTCAATTGGCGCGAACCATCGCGCCAACTTTTGTCTTACGCGTCCAGCGAGCTCTGGTCGATAACCAGACCTGGGCCCATAGTGGTGCTCAGGGTAACGCGCTTGACGTAGATACCTTTCGAAGAAGCTGGCTTGATACGCTTCAGATCAGCGATCAGGGCTTCAACGTTTTCCTTCAGCTTGACGGCGTCGAAGCCGATCTTGCCAACGGAAGTGTGAATGATGCCGTTTTTGTCGGTGCGATAACGAACCTGACCAGCTTTGGCGTTTTTAACCGCGGTAGCTACGTCTGGAGTTACAGTACCAACCTTAGGGTTAGGCATCAGACCACGTGGACCGAGGATCTGACCCAATTGACCTACAACGCGCATGGCATCCGGGGATGCGATCACTACGTCATAGTTCAGGTCGCCGCCTTTCATTTCGGCAGCCAGGTCGTCCATACCTACACGGTCAGCGCCGGCAGCCAGAGCGGCCTCAGCAGCTGGACCCTGGGTGAACACAGCAACGCGAACAGTCTTGCCAGTGCCGTGTGGCAGCACAGTAGCGCTACGAACAACCTGGTCGGATTTACGCGGGTCTACGCCCAGATTTACAGCAACGTCGAACGACTCGCTGAACTTGACAGTCGACAGCTCAGCCAGCAGAGCAGCAGCGTCTACAATGTTGTAGGCCTTGCCTGCTTCGATTTTGCCGGCGATAGCCTTTTGACGCTTGGTCAGCTTAGCCATTACACACCCTCCACGTTAAGGCCCATGCTACGAGCAGAACCGGCGATAGTACGCACGGCTGCATCCATATCAGCTGCAGTCAGATCCGCGTTTTTGGTTTTCGCGATTTCTTCCAGCTGAGCACGGGTAACAGTGCCAACCTTAACGGTGTTCGGACGAGCGGAACCGCTGGTCAGACCGGCCGCCTTCTTCAGCAGAACCGAAGCAGGGGTGGATTTGGTTTCGAAAGTGAAGCTACGGTCGCTGTAGACAGTGATGATCACTGGAGTCGGCAGACCTGCTTCAAGACCCTGAGTACGGGCGTTGAAGGCCTTGCAGAATTCCATGATGTTCACGCCGTGCTGACCCAGAGCAGGACCAACTGGTGGACTTGGGTTAGCCTGAGCGGCCTTCACTTGCAGCTTGATGTAAGCGGTAATCTTCTTGGCCATGAGGCACTCCAATTACGGGTTCGAACGCCTCGAAAGGCTCCCCGGATACTTGCGCGTTTATCCCAGTGACGACAAAACCCCACAGCCTAGGGCTGCGGGGTTGGGATGCTTGTTCAGTTAGACCTTTTCGACCTGACTGAACTCCAACTCTACCGGGGTAGAGCGACCGAAAATAAGCACAGCCACTTGGATCCGGCTCTTTTCGTAGTTAACTTCTTCAACAACGCCATTAAAATCAGCAAATGGACCGTCATTGACTCGCACCGTTTCACCTGGCTCGAAGAGAGTCTTCGGTTTCGGCTTGTCGCTACCATCAGCAACACGACGCAGAATTGCTTCCGCCTCTTTATCGGTGATTGGCGCAGGCTTATCGGCAGTACCGCCAATGAAACCCATCACCCGAGGAGTATCCTTGACCAAGTGCCAAGTACCCTCGTTCATATCCATTTGAACCAGCACATAGCCTGGAAAAAACTTACGCTCGCTTTTGCGCTTCTGGCCATTACGCATTTCAACCACTTCTTCAGTGGGAACCAGAATCTCGCCGAAGCCATCTTCCATGCCAGCCAGCTTTACGCGCTCGACCAGCGAGCGCATCACATGCTTCTCGTAACCCGAGTAAGCATGCACAACATACCAACGCTTAGCCACGGGACACCCTTAGCCGACAATCAAGGAAACAAGCCAGCCGAGCAGGGAATCAAGACCCCACAACAGCAACGCCATAACCAGAACAACAGCCACCACAATCAGGGTGGTCTGCGTGGTTTCTTGGCGAGTTGGCCACACGACTTTACGAATCTCGGTGCGAGCTTCCTTAACCAGTACAAAGAAAGACTTGCCCTTGGCTGTCTGCAGGCCTACAAAGGCAGCTACAGCAGCAACGACAAGCAAAGCGAGTACACGGTACAGGATCGGCGAAGCAGAGTAATACTGATTGCCAACAACGCCAACAACCACCAAAGCGACAACTACAAGCCACTTGAGCAGATCGAAGCGAGAGCCTTGAGCTTCAGCTTTAGGAGTCATCTATGAAGATCCTGTGAAAAGAAAGCCAGATACACCGAGTGAATCTGGCAGGTCAGGAGGGAATCGAACCCCCAACCTACGGTTTTGGAGACCGTCGCTCTGCCAATTGAGCTACTGACCTAAAACAAAATCAGGCCGACCATTATGCCGGCCCGAAAAATACATTACAACCACTTACTCGATGATTTTAGCTACGACACCAGCGCCGACGGTACGACCGCCTTCACGGATAGCGAAACGCAGACCGTCTTCCATCGCGATGGTTTTGATCAGGGTAACAGTCATCTGAATGTTGTCACCTGGCATTACCATTTCAACGCCTTCTGGCAGCTCGCAGTTACCAGTCACGTCAGTAGTACGGAAGTAGAACTGTGGACGGTAGCCTTTGAAGAACGGAGTGTGACGGCCGCCTTCTTCCTTGCTCAGAACGTAAACTTCTGCGGTGAACTTGGTGTGCGGCTTAACCGAACCCGGCTTAACCAGAACCTGGCCACGCTCAACGTCGTCACGCTTGGTACCACGCAGCAGAACGCCGCAGTTCTCGCCAGCACGACCTTCGTCGAGCAGCTTGCGGAACATTTCAACACCGGTGCAGGTGGTGACGGTGGTGTCACGCAGACCAACGATTTCCAGCGGATCTTGAACGCGAACGATACCGCGCTCGATACGACCAGTCACAACAGTACCGCGACCAGAGATCGAGAATACGTCTTCGATTGGCATCAGGAACGGCTTGTCGATCATACGAACTGGTTCTGGGATGTAGGCATCCAGAGTTTCAACCAGCTTCTTGACGGCAGTGGTACCCATCTCGTTGTCGTCTTTGCCTTCCAGCGCCATACGAGCCGAACCGATGATGATTGGAGTGTCATCGCCCGGGAAGTCGTAGGTGGACAGCAGGTCGCGAACTTCCATCTCGACCAGTTCCAGCAGCTCAGCGTCGTCTACCAGGTCAGCCTTGTTCAGGAAAACCACGATGTACGGAACGCCTACCTGACGGGACAGCAGGATGTGCTCACGGGTTTGTGGCATCGGACCATCAGCGGCCGAGCAAACCAGAATAGCGCCGTCCATTTGAGCAGCACCGGTGATCATGTTCTTCACATAGTCAGCGTGACCTGGGCAGTCAACGTGAGCGTAGTGACGGATCTTCGAGTTGTACTCAACGTGTGCGGTGTTGATGGTGATACCGCGAGCTTTTTCTTCTGGTGCGCTGTCGATCTTGTCGAAGTCAACGATTGCGGAACCGAAAACTTCCGAGCAAACGCGAGTCAGAGCAGCAGTCAGAGTGGTTTTACCGTGGTCAACGTGACCAATGGTCCCAACGTTGACGTGGGGCAGGGAACGATCAAATTTTTCCTTAGCCATCGATATCACCCTCAACAGAAGAAATTAGACAAACAATATCAACCATTAAAACAAAGGCAGATATTTTCATATCTGCCTTGTTATATGGAGCTCTTGAGCGGATTTGAACCGCTGACCTCACCCTTACCAAGGGTGTGCTCTACCAACTGAGCTACAAGAGCAAAACACTTTGCACAACCTGCAAACTTGGAGCGGGTAGCGGGAATCGAACCCGCATCATCAGCTTGGAAGGCTGAGGTTCTACCACTAAACTATACCCGCGGAGCCTGCAGCTCACGCTTAAATCTGGTGGAGGGAGAAGGATTCGAACCTTCGAAGTCGTAGACGTCAGATTTACAGTCTGATCCCTTTGGCCGCTCGGGAACCCCTCCTAATCAGGCCGGCATTTTATACTATGCCAAACCCCTGTCAAGCATTTTCTCATTTAAAAACCTGAGGTTAGCTGCGTTGACATCGCTTCATTTTGAATCCCTGTTTAGGTCTTCGCTGTGGAGCGGGCGCCATTCTATGCAAACTATTCAGCAGGTGCAACCCCCTCACACAGCATTATTTTATGTTTTAACTCATTGAATTCGTTGGAAAGGTTTTGCAGCTGAGTATCCCCCAGCAAACGCTGAGCCTGAGGCGCGACAGACAACCAATAACCGGCTCCGGAAGCATCCTTCGACGAAGATTGCACAGCGACCCCCATTTCGGTCAACCGTTGCTGAAGAGCTGAAAGCGACTCCTGCCGGGAAAAACCACCAAGGAACAGGCACTCTTGCCGTCGAGTCCCTCGCCCTTCCCGAACATCACCTGACGTTTCGCTAAGCAAGCGGATGTCTTGCTGCGAACCTCGATACAAACTGAGAGGCGTTACATCCTTGGCCCGCAAGGGCGCCTCTTGCTGATGCCAGACATAATAGAAAACATTCAGAACAAGAAGCAGGAGGAACAACCAACGCATACAAACCTCAGGAAAAAGGACATGCCATAGCCAACCCCACAAATACCAGGTCAGGAACAACTCTGGCCTCGGGCGCGACATCTGCGACCAATACAGCATCACCGCCAGTTAAAAAGACTGCGAAATCTCCCCCCCAGTAGGAACTCGCCATTTCCAGCTGCGTCAGCACAAAACCCCGCAACATTAACGAACACCCCCGCTCCACCGCCTCAACGGTGGTACGCCCAGGCGCATTGCTGGAAAGTGCGCGCTCAGCCGCCAGATCCCCATAACGAATCTTACGGGTATGTGTACGCAACTGATTGCGCATCAATGGTATTCCAGGACAAATAAAACCACCCAGATGCTCACCATCAGCAGCAATAAAATCAGCCGTTACCGCCGTACCGAAATCAAGTACCAGGCAAGCGCTGCCCGATGCAAGATGAAAACCGCCAAGCATGGCCAACCATCTATCGAGCCCTAGACGCTCGTAGTCTTCATAACCATTTTTGACACCAGACATTTCACGAGCGGACTCCGCACACACCACCGATATACCAAACTCTCGCTTGATCGCATCGATTAATGCATCAGTCTCCTCCGCAGTCCTGACACTGACCATGCGACACTTGCGCAGCACAAGCCCACCAAGGGATCTCAAACTTTCAAGCAACGCCAGATCAGAGTCGACAACCCCTTCAGAAAAGAGAGTCCCGGGCGCAGCCGCCAGTACTCGCCACTTAATAAAGCTGTTCCCGCAGTCGAGCTCAAGAATCATCACGCAACCTCAGGCTGAGCTCACCACCACTAAAGACTTTTTCCACGCCATCCACCTTCAGACGCAGTGCACCCCGACTATCTATCCCGAGCACCACACCATCTATCTGGTTCGAACCCGCAATCAACGATACAGGCCGATCTTGCCACAAGTGATTGGCCTCCCATTCTGCCTGCAGAATCGAGAAACCATCCGCCTGATGGCGCTGGATGTAAGCATCTAACTGTTTACTCAGCTCAACCACCAAGACATTACGATCACTGCTTTTACCTGACTCAAGCCGGATAGAGGTCCATTGCTGATCAACCTCATCCGCTAGCTGCATATTCACGTTGATGCCAATACCCAGCACCACATGGCAAACGTCTGCCGGATCCCCGACTAGCTCAAGGAGAATACCGGCGATTTTCTTGTTACCTACCAAGACATCGTTGGGCCACTTCAATCCGGCGCTTGGCACACCAAAATTTCGCAAGGTCTGCAAGACAGCCAAGCCCACAACAAGACTCAAACCCTCGAGTTGGCGCATTCCACCATCGATACGCAGGACAAGGCTGTAATAAAGATTTTCAGCAAACGGGCTCACCCATTTGCGACCTCTGCGCCCACGCCCGGAGACTTGCCGCTCCGCGAGCACTAAAAAGGGCGCCAAACTACCTTGGCCGATTGCGCGCAAAGCCTGAGCGTTTGTCGAGTCGACAGAATCCAGGACGGTCACCGGCCAGCCTGGCGCCATTGCAGATATAGCCAGAGAGTCAAGCAGCATCAATGGCGCAGCCAGTTGATAGCCGCGACCACGAACTTTATGAATGGACAAGCCAAGATCAGCCTCCAGATGCTGAAGCTGCTTCCATACCGCACTTCGACTTATTCCCAGGGCAGCGCCCAGATCCTGACCAGAATGGAATCGACCATCCTTCAGAAGGTTCAACAACGTCAGCATGCAGGTCTCGCCTCACAATGAGGCCCGAATAATAGCCATGCCCCGGGCCGTTGCATAGAAATCAAGCAGATACATTTCCTGCGGGCAAAACAAAACCCCAACTGCTTTCGCAATTGGGGTTTCGGAATT
>NZ_CDROCK010000050.1:0-54751 GCF_977020205.1 Pseudomonas sp. AIG
TTTCGACTGCGCCGGAAGTGGGGCGAATTATAGACATCTGAAATCTGCCGTCAACACCTATTTTCATAATTCTGTCACATCGGTCAAAAACCCCCGAAAACACGAAGGCCGACCCCGAGGGGTCGGCCTTCGTTACATCGCCCTTCTACTTACAAGCTAGGGAACGCGAACTGCGAAGCCTCATGGCTCGCACGTTGCGGCCAGCGCTGGGTGATTGCCTTGCGACGGGTATAGAAGCGCACACCATCTGGACCGTAAGCGTGCAGGTCGCCGAACAGCGAACGCTTCCAGCCACCAAAGCTGTGGTAAGCCACCGGCACCGGCAGCGGCACGTTGACGCCAACCATGCCGACTTCAATCTCGTCGCAGAACAGACGCGCCGCTTCACCGTCACGGGTGAAGATGCAGGTGCCGTTGCCGTATTCGTGATCGTTGATCAGTTGCATGGCCTCTTCCAGGCTGTTCACGCGAACAATGCACAGTACCGGGCCGAATATCTCTTCTTTATAGATGCGCATCTCCGGGGTGACGTTGTCGAACAGGCAGCCACCGAGGAAGAAGCCTTCTTCGTGACCGGCCACGCTGAAACCACGACCGTCGACCACCAGGGTCGCCCCCGCTGCCACGCCGTCATCCACGTAACCGCTGACCTTGTCGCGCGCCTGACCGGTTACCAGTGGACCCATGTCCAGACCACACGAAGTGCCGGCACCGATTTTCAGCGCTTTGATCTGTGGAACCAGTTTCGCCACCAGCGCATCCGCCACCTGGTCGCCAACACACACGGCAACCGAGATCGCCATGCAGCGCTCACCGCACGAACCGTAGGCCGCGCCCATCAGTGCGCTGACCGCGTTATCCAGATCAGCATCCGGCATCAGCACTGCGTGGTTCTTCGCGCCACCCAGTGCCTGAACGCGTTTGCCGCGCTTGGTGCCTTCGGCGTAGATGTACTCGGCAATCGGCGTCGAACCAACGAAACTCAGCGCTTTGACTTCCGGCGCTTCAATCAGCGCATCCACCGCTATCTTGTCACCGTGCACCACGCTCATCACGCCTTTCGGCAAGCCGGCTTCCAGCAACAGTTGAGCAATCAGCAGTGTCGAGCTTGGATCGCGCTCGGACGGTTTGAGGATGAAGCAGTTGCCGCAGACGATCGCCAACGGGTACATCCACAGCGGCACCATGGCCGGGAAGTTGAACGGGGTGATCCCGGCAACGATGCCCAGCGGCTGGAAGTCCGACCATGCGTCGATGTTCGGGCCGACGTTGCGGCTGTACTCGCCCTTGAGGATTTCCGGGGCCGCGCAGGCGAACTCGACGTTCTCGATGCCGCGCTTCAGTTCACCGGCAGCGTCTTCCAGAGTCTTGCCGTGCTCTTCGCTGATCAGTTGCGAGATGCGTGCTTCGTTCTGCTCCAGCAGTTGCTTGAAGCGGAACATCACCTGCGCACGTTTGGCCGGTGGCGTGTTGCGCCAGGCCGGGAACGCAGCCTTGGCGGCATCGATGGCTTTCTGGATGGTTGCCTGGCTGGCCAGTGGCAGCTTGTGGATAGCCTGACCGGTGGACGGGTTGAACACATCAACTGCGCGACCGTTCTCGGTCACCAGTTCGCCATTGATCAAATGCGGGATAACGCTCATCGAAAACTCCTGAATTCTTGTGCGCAGACGCCCGCAAGAGGCGCCTGCTATTTGCATAGCTATATAGAAGGAAAAATCAGTCGAGCTTGTTCAGCACTTCGCCGACCGCGTCGAACAGACGATCGAGGTCTTGCGGCTTGCTGTTGAAGGTTGGGCCGAACTGCAGGGTGTCGCCGCCGAAGCGTACATAGAACCCGGCTTTCCACAGGGCCATGCCCGCTTCGAACGGACGCACGATGGCGTCACCGTCACGCGGGGCAATCTGAATGGCGCCGGCCAGGCCGAAGTTACGGATGTCGATAACGTTCTTCGAACCCTTCAGCCCGTGCAGTGCGTTCTCGAAATGCGGCGCGACTTCCGCGACGCTCTGCACCAGATTCTCTTTTTGCAGCAGGTCGAGTGCTGCCAGGCCAGCGGCGCACGCCACCGGGTGTGCCGAGTAGGTGTAACCGTGCGGGAATTCCACGGCGTATTCCGGAGTCGGCTGATTCATGAAGGTCTGGTAAATCTCGGAACTGGCAATCACCGCACCCATCGGGATCGCGCCGTTGGTGACTTGCTTGGCGATGCACATCAGGTCCGGGGTGACGCCAAAGGTGTCGGCGCCGAACATGTTGCCGGTACGGCCGAAACCGGTGATCACTTCGTCGAACACCAGCAGGATGCTGTGCTGATCGCAGATCTCGCGCAGACGCTTCAGGTAACCCTGCGGCGGCACCAGTACGCCAGCGGAACCGGCCATAGGCTCAACGAATACGGCGGCAATGTTCGAAGCATCGTGCAATTCGATCAGCTTCAGCAGTTCATCGGCCAAAGCGATACCGCCCTGCTCCGGCATGCCACGGGAGAACGCATTGCTCGCCAGCAGCGTGTGCGGCAGGTGATCGACGTCCATCATCGCCTGACCGAACAGCTTGCGGTTGCCGTTGACGCCGCCGAGGCTAGTGCCGGCGATGTTCACGCCGTGGTAACCACGGGCACGGCCGATCATTTTGGTTTTGGTCGCCTGACCTTTCAGGCGCCAGTAGGCACGCACCATTTTCACCGCGGTGTCGGCGCACTCGGAACCCGAGTCAGTGAAGAACACGTGATTGAGGTTGCCCGGGGTCAGCTCGGTGATTTTCTCGGCCAGTTGGAAAGACAGCGGGTGGCCGTACTGGAAGCCCGGCGAGTAATCGAGGGTGCCCAACTGTTTGGAGACCGCTTCCTGAATTTCCTTGCGGGTGTGGCCAGCGCCGCAGGTCCACAGACCGGACAGCGAGTCGTATACCCGGCGGCCCTTGTCGTCGATCAGCCAGCTGCCTTCGGCGCCAACGATCAGACGCGGGTCGCGCTGGAAGTTACGGTTGGCGGTGTACGGCATCCAGTGCGCGTCCAGCTTCAGTTGGCTGGCCAGTGGCGACTGAGCGTTTTCAGGCATGTTCATCGGGCAAAACCTCGCAGGGCATAAGCGTCAGGGAGATAAAAAGCGTTGTTGCAGCTAAATTGCCACGGCGATAAAGTCGGTGAAATTCAACTCTTCTAACCTTCAGTTAGAACTTTGCTAAACAATGAGAACAATAAGATGAGCAGCCGTCGCCCCGATCCGCTGGCCCAGGTCAGTGACTTTGATATTCGCCTGCTGCGGATTTTTCGCAGCGTGGTGGAGTGCGGTGGCTTCTCGGCAGCGGAAACCGTGCTCGGCATCGGTCGCTCGGCGATCAGTCAACAGATGAGCGATCTGGAGCAGCGTCTCGGTTTGCGTTTGTGTCAACGCGGTCGCGCAGGGTTTTCGCTGACCGAAGAAGGTCGCGAGGTGTATCAGTCGGCGCTACAACTGTTAAGTGCGCTGGAAAGTTTTCGCACTGAGGTCAACGGTCTGCACCAGCATTTGCGCGGTGAGCTGATCATCGGCCTGACCGACAACCTCGTCACCCTGCCCCACATGCGCATCACCCACGCCCTCGCTCAGTTGAAGGAACGCGGGCCGGATGTGCAGATCCAGATCCGCATGATTGCGCCGAATGAAGTCGAGCAAGGCGTGCTCGATGGGCGTCTGCATGTCGGCGTGGTGCCGCAGGCCAGTGCGTTGTCGGGACTGGAATATCAGCCGCTGTACAGCGAGCGTTCGCTGCTTTATTGCGCGGTGGGCCATCCGTTGTTTTATGTCGATGACAAGCAACTGGATGACGAACGCCTGAACAGTCAGGACGCGATTGCGCCGACGTTTCGTCTGCCGGCGGATATTCAGGCGCATTACCAGGCGCTCAATTGCACCGCCAGTGCCTCGGACCGTGAGGGCATGGCGTTTCTGATTTTGACCGGGCGTTACATTGGATATCTGCCGGATCACTACGCCAGTCTCTGGGTGCAGCAAGGTCGCTTGCGTGCTTTAAAAGCAGGAACGCGGTTTTACGACTTGAGTCTGGCATCGGTCACGCGCAAGGGGCGGCGCCCTCATTTGGTGCTGGAGAGCTTTCTGGAGAGTTTGGCGGCGACGCGTTGAAGGCAAGATCAAAAGATCGCAGCCTGCGGCAGCTCCTACATTTGCGGGTTATTTGCCGATAAAGCTGAGCAAGTGGACAGGTTTTTGCAGAGGGGGAATTACTTCGTTCCTTTGATAAGAAGCCCTAAGCCATGCAGCCAGATTCCGCACCGTCCAGCGACCTGATCTACGGCCTCAACGACCGCCCCAAACCACTCGCCGCGACACTCGCGGCACTACAACACGTGCTCGCCAGTTTCGTCGGCATCATCACCCCGCCGCTGGTGATCGGCTCGGCACTCGGGCTGACTGCGCATCTGCCCTATCTGATCAGCATGGCACTGATGGTTTCCGGTGTCGGCACCTTCATTCAGGCCCGACGGCCGTTCGGCATCGGCGCGGGGATGATCTGTTTGCAAGGCACCAGTTTCGCCTTTCTCGGTGCGGTGCTGTCGGCCGGATTTCTGGTCAAGCAACGCGGCGGCAGCCCGGAAGACATTCTGGCGATGATCTTTGGTGTGTGTTTTTTCGGCGCGATCGTGCAGATCGTCCTCAGCCGTTTCATCGGTCAACTGCGTCGCGTGGTCACGCCGCTGGTGACCGGGATCGTTATCACCCTGATCGGCATCAGCCTGATCAAAGTCGGCATTACTGATCTGGGTGGCGGTTTCAATGCGCCGGACTTCGGTGCGCCAGGCAATCTGGCGTTGGGCGTGTTCGTGCTGCTGACGATCATTTTGCTCAACCGCTCGAATACACCGTGGGTACGTTTGTCGGCGATCATCATCGGACTGGTGCTGGGCAGTCTGGCCGCATGGTTCAGTGGGAAACTGGTGCCGCAGCCGCTGCCCGACTTGCCGCTGGTGAGTTTTCCTACGCCGTTCAAGTTTGGCTTCAGCTTCGACTGGACGGCTTTCCTGCCGGTCGCGCTGATTTATCTGATCAGCACCATCGAAACTGTCGGTGACCTCACCGCCAACTGCATGCTCGCTCGTCAACCGATCAGCGGCCCTTCTTATATAAGCCGCCTGCGCGGTGGCGTGCTCGGTGATGGCGTGAGCTGCATGATCGCCGCGACCTTCAGCGCTTTCCCCAACACCACATTTGCGCAGAACAACGGTGTGATCCAGTTGACCGGCGTCGCCAGCCGCTACGTCGGCCTGTACATCGGCGCGATCCTGTTTTGCCTCGGCCTGTTCCCGATGATTGGCGCGGTGCTGCAACAGATTCCGAAACCGGTACTCGGTGGCGCGACCCTGGTGATGTTCGGTGCGGTGGCCGCTGCCGGCGTGCGCATCCTCGCGCAGTCACCACTGGATCGGCGCAGCATGTTGATCATCGCCACTTCGTTCGGCGTCGGCCTGGGCATTGCCGCGCAGCCGAACCTGCTGCACTTGTTGCCGAAACTGGTGCAGAACCTGTTCGATTCGGCGATCACCAGCGGCGGCCTGACCGCAATCGTCCTGTGCCTGCTGCTGCCGGAGTCGAAAACCGAGGCCGCTGAAGCGCACGCATCGCTGAACAAGATCGAACAGGCATAACGGTTTTATCGCGCAAAGACTTGTCGGATGCCTGTGGGTGCGCTATCAACGCAACTGGTTGCACCCACAGACAAACCCGGAAGTGCCTATGACCTTTGAAGTCCCAGCCCATGGCGGCAAACCCGCCAGCCGCATTCGTCAGAAAAACGAAGAGACCATCCTCAAAGCCGCCGAAGACGAGTTCGCCCGTCACGGGTACAAAGGCACCAGCATGAACACCATCGCGCAGAATGCCGGGTTGCCCAAGGCGAACCTGCATTACTACTTCACCAACAAGCTTGGGTTGTACGTGGCGGTGCTGAGCAACATCATCGAGTTGTGGGACAGCACCTTCAACACCCTCACCGCCGAAGACGATCCGGCCGAAGCGCTGACCCGTTACATCCGCGCCAAGATGGAATTCTCCCGTCGCCAGCCACAGGCCTCGCGGATCTTTGCGATGGAAGTGATCAGCGGCGGCGAATGCCTCAGCGAATATTTCAATCAGGATTATCGCGCCTGGTTCACTGGCCGCGCGGCAGTGTTTCAGGCGTGGATCGATGCGGGCAAAATGGACCCGGTAGACCCGGTGCACTTGATCTTCCTGCTGTGGGGCAGCACTCAGCATTACGCCGATTTCGCCACGCAGATCTGTCGCGTCAGCGGTCGCAGCAAGCTGACCAAGCAAGACATGGAAGACGCCGGCAACAACCTGATCCGCATCATTCTCAAAGGCTGCGGCCTCACTCCTTCTCTATAAGACGCTTATGCCTTTCACCCTCAGCGGTTTTTGCGAGTACCGCGAAGAGATTCGCAAAAGCCGCTTTATCACCTTCGCCACGCCAATCGGCAGCCCTGCCGAGGCGCAGGCGTTTTTAGAACAGCACAGCGACTTCAATGCCTCGCACAATTGCTGGGCGTGGAAGCTCGGCGATCAATACCGCAGCAATGACGATGGCGAACCGGGCGGCACGGCGGGTCGGCCGATTCTGGCGGCGATTGAGGCGCAGGATTGCGATCAGGTCGCCGTATTGGTGATCCGTTGGTACGGCGGCATTCAACTCGGCACCGGCGGTTTGGCCCGGGCGTATGGCGGTGGGGCGAACAAGTGTTTGCAGACGGCGGCGAAGGTTGAATTGATCAGCCGGGTGCCGTTGAGTTGCGCTTGCGGATTTGCCGAGTTGGCGTTGGTGAAGTTACGGGTGGCCGATCTGGGTGGATTGGTTATGGAGGAAAACTTCACCGCTAACGGCGTCGAATTGCAGCTGGCGGTGGGCGAAGCGCAAATCGATGTCTTGCAAACTCAACTAGCCGATTTGAGCCGTGGGCGGATTTTGCTTCAACGATAAAAGATCAAAAGATCGCAGCGTTCCGCAGCTCTTACAGGGGAATGCATTTCAAATGTAGGCGCTGCCGAAGGCTGCGATCTTTTGGGGCGAAACCGAATTTCCTTATTCCAAGGAGTTGCCCACATCTGCTGTGCACCCGACTGTGGATAACCTGAGCACATAACGCTGTAACCCTTCTGTCACGTGGCTTTGCGCGGTTTGTTCACTTTTCGTTCAATTCACCCGACGAAATGTAAATTTCAAACAGAAACAATCAGTTAGCTTCGTTTATCACCTTTAGAAGAAAGCATCACAGTGCTTATGCCCGGCTATCTGGCTTGCACACAATAACTGTGGAGCAACCTGTGGATAACCCGTTCATGACCGCCGCAGTCGCAGGATCTGCCTAGCTCCCACCGGTTTGCTCGTTTTTTGATCAGTTGCTAACGGGCAAAACTGGAGCCCGATCAACGGCTTTGCGCTGAATTGGTGCTGTGCCCGCGCTCGATTTGCGGCGGGATGCTCTGGGCCAGGCACCCGCAACCGCAGCCCGCTCGGGTTCCTGACTCAATGGCCAGGAAATTGCTTTATCCACAGGCACAACTCCAAGCCAGTCGAGCCTGTCATGCCAATCGCTCCTCCCCTCCCGCGCCTGCAATTGCGCCATATCAGCAAACGCTACCCCGGCTGTCTGGCCAATGACACCATTGACCTGAGCATCGCGCCGGGGGAAATCCATGCCCTGCTCGGAGAGAACGGCGCGGGCAAAAGCACACTGATGAAGATCATCTACGGCGTCACCCAGGCCGATTCGGGCGAGATGCTCTGGCAGGGGCAACGGGTCAATATCCGCAACCCGGCACAGGCGCGGCAGTTGGGCATCGGCATGGTGTTCCAGCATTTCTCCCTGTTCGAAACCCTCAGCGTGGCGCAGAACATTGCGCTGGCGATGGGCGCTGCGGCCGGCACACCGAAACAACTGGAGCCAAAAATTCGCGAAGTGTCGTGCCGCTACGGCATGGCGCTGGAGCCAGAGCGACTTGTCCACAGCCTGTCGATCGGCGAGCGACAACGGGTGGAAATCATTCGCTGCCTGATGCAGGACATTCGTCTGCTGATCCTCGATGAGCCAACTTCGGTACTGACGCCGCAGGAGGCCGATGAATTGTTCATCACCCTGCGCCGTCTCGCCGCCGAGGGTTGCAGCATTCTGTTTATCAGCCACAAACTCGGCGAGGTTCGGGCGTTGTGTCACAGCGCGACAGTTCTGCGCGGCGGGCGAGTCGCCGGTCATTGCCGGCCGGCTGAATGTTCGGATCAGCAGTTGGCGCAGTTGATGGTCGGCGAAGCGGCGGCATTGATTGGCGATTATCCGAAAGTCAGCGGCGGCGCCGCGTTTTTGCAGGTGAAGGGTTTGAGCTGGCACAACCCGGATCCGTTTGGTTGCTCGCTGACTGACATCGATGTACAGGTGCGCAGCGGTGAAATCGTCGGCATCGCCGGAGTTGCCGGCAATGGCCAGGACGAGTTGCTCGCCTTACTCAGTGGCGAACAAACCTTGCCTCGGGCGGAAGCTGCAACCATTCGATTCGCTGAGCAACACGTCGCCGATTTACGCCCGGACGCGCGACGCAAATTGGGCTTGGCGTTCGTGCCCGCTGAGCGTCTCGGTCATGGCGCGGTGCCGGAACTGAGTCTGTCGGACAACGCGCTGCTGACTGCTTTCCAACAAGGCTTGGTCAGCCATGGTTTGATCGACCGCGGCAAAGTCGAAGCCCTTGCCCAACAGATCATTCAGCGCTTCGGCGTGAAAACCCCGGGCACGCAAACCGCCGCGCGTAGTTTGTCCGGCGGTAACCTGCAGAAATTCATCCTCGGCCGGGAGATCCTCCAGCAACCGAAACTGCTGATCGCTGCGCACCCGACCTGGGGTGTCGACGTCGGCGCCGCCGCGACCATCCACCGTGCGTTGATCGCGTTGCGCGATGCCGGCGCGGCGATTCTGGTGATTTCCGAAGACCTCGACGAACTGTTCCAGATCAGCGACCGCCTCGGCGCCTTGTGTGGCGGACGCCTGTCGGCGCTGCACAACACCACCGATACGCAACTCAGCGACGTCGGTGGCTGGATGGCCGGCCAGTTCGACAACCCACCTTCCGCCGCCACGGTTTAACGGAGTTTTCCACATGCTGCTTTCCCTCGAACCCCGTGGCCAGCAATCGCGTTTGATGCTGTGGTGCTCGCCGTTATTGGCGGCGGCGCTGACGCTCGGCTGCGGCTCGCTGCTGTTTATCGCCCTCGGTCACGACCCGCTACAAACCTTGCACACGCTCCTGATTTCACCGGTCAGCGATTTGTATGGCGTCTCTGAATTGCTGGTCAAGGCACTGCCGATTCTGCTTTGCGCGCTGGGCCTGGCAGTGGCGTATCAGGCGCGAATCTGGAACATCGGCGCTGAAGGGCAATTGCTCCTCGGCGCGCTCGCCGGCAGTGCCCTGGCGGTGAATATCATCGACCTGCAAAGCCGTTGGGCGCTGGTGTTGATTCTGCTCACCGGCACCCTCGCCGGCGCCGCGTGGGCCGGACTCACCGCGTGGCTGCGCACGCGCTTCAATGCCAACGAAATCCTTACCAGCATCATGCTCAACTACATCGCCCTGAACCTGCTGTTGTTCTGTGTGCATGGTCCGCTGAAGGATCCCGCCGGGTTCAACTTTCCCGAATCGGCGATGTTCGGCGACGCCAGTCGTTTACCGCTGTTGATGGAAGATGGCCGCGTGCACGCCGGGGTGTATTTCGCCCTGCTCGCGCTGGTCGCGGTGTGGGTGTTTTTGCAGAAAAGCTTCGTCGGTTTCCAGATCAAAGTGCTTGGGCTGGACAAGCGTGCGGCGGGGTTTGTCGGCTTTCGCGAGAAGCGTTTGATCTGGTTGGCGCTGTTGATCAGCGGCGGTTTGGCCGGGCTTGCCGGTGTCTGCGAAGTCACCGGGCCGATTGGCCAATTGGTGCCGCAGGTGTCGCCGGGGTATGGCTATGCAGCGATTACCGTGGCGTTTCTTGGGCGTCTGAATCCGATCGGGATTCTGTTTTCAAGTCTGTTGATGGCGCTGCTGTACATCGGCGGCGAGAGCGCACAAATGACGATGAATCTGCCGCAGGCGATCACCCAGTTGTTCCAGGGAATGATGCTGTTTTTCCTGCTCGCCTGTGACGTGCTGATCCTCTATCGGCCACGCCTGAACCTGCGCTGGGTGAAGCGCACCTCGACCACCGCCGTAACTGCCGGAGCGCTGTGATGGATATCGATCTGTTGAGCAATATTTTCTACGCCATGGTGCGTTGCGGCACGCCGCTGTTGCTGGTGGCGCTGGGTGAGCTGATCTGCGAGAAGAGCGGTGTGCTCAATCTTGGGCAGGAAGGAATGATGCTGTTTGGCGCGGTGATCGGTTTTATCGTCGCGCTGAACAGCGGCAACCTGTGGTTGGGCGTGCTGCTGGCGATGCTGGCCGGGATGTTGCTGTCATCGCTGTTTGCCTTGGTGGCGCTGGTGTTCAATGCCAATCAGGTGGCGACCGGGTTGGCCCTGACGATTTTTGGTGTCGGGCTGTCGACGTTTGTCGGTGCGGCTTGGGTGGGTAAACCGCTGGCCGGTTTTGAGCCGTTGGCGATTCCTTACCTGAGTGAGATTCCGCTGATCGGGCGGATGTTATTCGCGCAGGATTTGCTGGTGTATCTGTCGTTCGCGCTGTTTGCGCTGGTGGCGTGGGTGATCATCAAAAGTCGTGTCGGGTTGATCATTCAGGCGGTCGGCGAGAACCCGGATGCGGCCAGTGCGATGGGCTTACCAGTGTTGACCGTGCGTACGTTGGCGGTGCTGTTTGGCGGGGCGATGGCCGGGTTGGCCGGGGCTTATCTGTCGTTGGCGTACACGCCGATGTGGGCGGAAAACATGACCGCCGGGCGTGGCTGGATTGCGCTGGCGCTGGTGGTGTTTGCCAGTTGGCGGGTGTGGCGGTTGTTGCTTGGGGCTTATTTGTTTGGGCTCGCCAGCATTCTGCATTTGGTGGCTCAGGGGTTGGGGCTGGCGATTCCGTCGAGTTTGCTGGCGATGCTGCCGTATGTGGCGACGATTGTGGTGTTGGTGTTGTTGTCGCGGGATGCGTTGCGTACAAGATTGTATGCACCGGTTTCGTTGGGGCAGCCTTGGCAAGCGGGGCATTAGTTATTGTTTGGGCGGGCCTCTTCGCGAGCAGGCTCGCTCCCACATTTTCCGTGCCCGACCCAGGGGTGTGAGGTGACACCCATCCCCTGTGGGAGCGAGCCTGCTCGCGAAGACTTACTCACAGGCAACACCTGAGCAACGCCCCACGCCAGTTCAAAAACCAGGAAAACAACCAGAATCGAACTGGCGCCATGCAGCAAGGCATACCCCTGCCAAGCCGCAAACAAAAATCTGGCCACCGCGTCATACCGACCATAAAGCGCCTGCGGATCACGAATCCGCAGCACCGCCCACACGCACACCACCGAACCCAACAAATTCGCCATCAACAGATGCACAGGCTGAAACGCCGGCAGTTCGCCGGGTAAACTCAGCGCGGTCAAAAAACCATGCAAAGCGGCAAAACTCCAAGGCGTGGCAAACGCTGCCGTGACGATCAAGTCATACCAGGCACTGCCGCGCACCACGTTGCGATACTGCGTTGAAGTCCACATCGTCCTTGCTCCAGAAATTCAGGGAGCAAGCACGGTAAAGCCTGGAGTATGCTCCAGGGTCAATACCTCTTTTGAGAGCCAGCATGCGCATCGGTGAATTAGCCCAGGCCAGCGCCGTCAGCCGTGACACCCTGCGTTTCTATGAGCAACGCGGGCTAATTGCGGCGCAACGCAGTGCCAACGGTTATCGCGACTATCCGCCGGAAATGCTGCAACTGGTGCTCTACATCAAAACCGCGCAGCGCCTGGGATTTACCCTCGGCGAGATCGGCGACAGCGTTGCCGCATTGTGGAATGCGCCAGACCCGGACAACGCCGTGGCGCAGTTGCTGCGCGACAAACTGCAACTGATCGAAACCCGCATGCGCGAACTCGACGCGCTGCGACAGGAGTTGCAACTTCGGCTCGGTCAGGCCTGTCCATTGAATCCATGATCCTCATTCATCAAGGAAGCCCATCATGTCTGCAAAAAACGCACTGATCATCGGCGCCTCCCGGGGCCTTGGCCTCGGTCTGGTGAAAACCCTGCTGGCCGACGGCTGGCAAGTCACCGCCACCGTGCGCAATCCGCAAAACGCCGAGGCGCTGCAAGCGCTGGGCAAGGTGCGAATCGAAAAGCTCGACATGGATGACCAGCAAGCGGTCATCGCTCTGAGCCAACAGCTCAAGGGCGAAACGTTTGACCTGCTGTTCGTCAACGCCGGGGTCAAAGGTCCGACGGATCAGACCCCGGGCGGCGCGACTCTGGCTGAAGTCGGTCAGCTGTTTTTCACCAACGCGGTGGCGCCGATCAATCTGGCACAGCGCTTTGTCGGGCAGATTCGTGACGGCAGCGGCGTATTGGCGTTCATGAGTTCCGGGCTGGGCAGTGTGACCGTGCCGGATGCGCCGGAGTTGGCGTTGTACAAAGCGAGTAAAGCAGCGCTGAACTCGATGACCAACAGTTTTGTCACGCAATTGGGTGAGCAGAAGATGACGGTGTTGTCGCTGCATCCGGGCTGGGTGAAGACCGACATGGGCGGCGAAGGGGCTGACCTTGACGTTGAAACCAGCACCCGTGGGCTGGTTGATCAAGTGAATGCTTACACCGGCAAGGGCGGGCATCACTTCATCAACTACAAGGGTGAAACGATTCCCTGGTAAGTACACAAATCCCCTGTAGGAGTGAGCCTGCTCGCGATAGCGGTGTGTCAGTCGAAACATTTTTACCTGACCGACCGCTATCGCGAGCAGGCTCACTCCTACAAGGGACGGTGTTGTCCTGTCGGGTTGGGCTTGCCCGATGTGGCAATTTGTTTGAAACTGCGCACCTCGTCCCCGCGGCGACCCTGGATCAGCAGACAGGGCATCACTGAGCTGGCAACCCTGAACCCATTTTCAGAGGAGCCGGCAACATGCCCGCGACCCGTACCTGGTTAAAAAACCCCCTCGCCATTTTCACCTCCAACGCGCTCGATGCCCGTGGCGGTCTTGTCGTGCAAGACGGTGTCATCGTCGAAGTGCTTGCCGCTGGCCAGCAGCCGTCGGCGCCGTGCAATGCAGTGTTCGATGCCCGCGAGCATGTGATCCTGCCGGGCCTGATCAACACCCACCACCACTTCTATCAAACCCTGACTCGTGCCTGGGCGCCGGTAGTCAATCAGCCGTTGTTCCCGTGGCTGAAAACCCTGTACCCGGTGTGGGCGCGTCTGACACCTGAGAAACTCGCGCTCGCGACCAAAGTTGCCTTGGCCGAGCTGCTGCTGTCGGGTTGCACCACCGCGGCTGACCATCACTACCTGTTCCCGGACGGCCTGGAAAACGCCATCGACGTGCAAGTCGAAACCGTTCGCGAACTGGGCATGCGCGCCATGCTCACCCGCGGTTCGATGAGTCTCGGCGAGAAGGACGGCGGTCTGCCGCCGCAGCAGACCGTGCAGGAAGGTCAGGTGATTCTCGATGACAGTCAGCGCCTGATTCACGAGTACCACGAGCGCGGCGATGGCGCGCAGATCCAGATCGCCCTGGCACCGTGCTCGCCGTTCTCGGTGACCCCGGAAATCATGTCCGCGAGTGCTGATCTGGCGAACAAGCTCGACGTGCGCCTGCACACGCATCTGGCCGAAACCCTCGACGAAGAAGATTTCTGCCTGCAGCGTTTCGGCCTGCGCACCGTCGATTATCTCGACAGCGTCGGCTGGCTCGGCCCGCGCACCTGGCTGGCGCACGGCATTCATTTCAACCCGGATGAAATCGCTCGTCTCGGCGAAGCGGGGACCGGCATCTGCCATTGCCCGAGTTCGAACATGCGTCTGGCCTCTGGCATCTGCCCGAGTATCGATCTGACCGATGCCGGAGCGTTGTTTGGTCTGGGCGTGGATGGTTCGGCGTCCAACGATGCCTCGAACATGATTCTCGAAGCGCGTCAGGCGCTGTACATCCAGCGTCTGCGTTACGGCGCCGAGAAGATCACCCCGGAGCGCGTGCTGGGCTGGGCGACCAAGGGCTCGGCGAGCTTGCTGGGCCGTACCGACATTGGTGAGATTGCGGTGGGCAAGCAGGCGGACCTGGCGTTGTTCAAGCTCGATGAACTGCGTTTCTCGGGCAGCCACGATCCGATTTCGGCGCTGCTGTTGTGCGGCGCGGATCGTGCGGATCGGGTGATGATTGGTGGCAAGTGGCGTGTGGTGGATGGCCAGGTTGAAGGGCTCGACTTGAAAGGCCTGATCGCCGATCACAGCCAGGCGGCTCGCCAACTGATCGCCGGTACCTGATCCCCCTCCCCATATGATCGTTCCCACGCTCTGCGTGGGAACGCATCTCGGGACGCTCCGCGTCCCAGCAGCGGACGCAGAGCGTCCATGGCGGCGTTCCCACGCGGAGCGTGGGAACGATCAATCATCAGAGACCGAGCAGGGACAACATGATGAACGTCGCGAACAGCACGAAGTGAGTCATGCCTTCGATGGCATTGGTCTCGCCGTCATTGAGGTTGATCGCACTAACGATCAACGTCAGGAAAATCATCACCGTCTGCACCGGCGTCATCGCCATCTGAAACGGTTGGCCGGTGTACAGCGCCATCGCCTCCATCACTGGCACCGTCAAGATCACCGTCGACAGTGACGCACCCATCGCAATGTTCACCACCGACTGCATACGGTTGGCCAACGCCGCACGCAACGCCGTCAAAATCTCCGGCGCCGCCGAGATCGCCGCCACCAGAATCGCCGTGATCACCGGCGGTGCACCCGTGCCTTCCAGGCCCAGATCGAGGGTCTTCGACATCACCTCTGCCAATGCGCCGATCACCACAATGCCAAACACCAGAATGCCGATCGACAGGCCGATGCTCGGCGCTTTCGCCTGCGCGTCCTGCGGTTCTTTCTTGCGGCGTTTGTCCGGGTAGCTGTAGCTGAAAAAATAACTGTGCGGGCCGACCTGCATGCGCAGAAACAGCGCGTAAAGCACCACCATTGCACCGATGGTGAACGCTGAATAAATCTTCCAGTTGGCCTCGGGAATAAACTCCGGCACCACCATCGACACGCCCATGGCGGTGAGGATCATCACACTGTAGCTGCGCGCCGAATCGTCGTTGTACGACTGCTCGCCGTGCTTGATCCCGCCCATCAGCGCGGCGAGGCCGAGGATGCCGTTGATGTCGAGCATCACGGCCGAATAGATCGTGTCGCGCACCAACGTGGGCGACGCTTCGTTGCTCATCATGATCGCAAGGATCACCACTTCGACCAGCACGGCCGCGAGCGTAAGGATCATCGTGCCGTAAGGGTCGCCAACCTTTTCGGCGAGCAATTCGGCGTGATGGGCGACGCGCATCGAGGCGGCGACGATGAAAGCGATCAGCACCAGGCCGGCAGTCAGCGCGACGATCTGGCCGCTGTGCAGCATCCAGTGTTCGAGCGGATAGGCGACGCACGCGGCGATGACGGCCAGGAGCAGAAAGCTTTCTTGCTTGAGGATTGTGAACATGGCGGGCCTTTTTGCCGAAGAGTGCGAATGAGCTACTGACTGCGGGGCGGCGCTAACGTTTCGTTACACCTTAGCGCACCAAGCGATGGCGGGACTTTTGCCTGATGCACTTTTATCGGCCTTGCCGGCCCCTTCGCGAGCAAGCTCGCTCCCACATGGGAATGCGTCCACCTGTGGGAGCGAGCTTGCTCGCGAAGGCCGCACCGCGGTTTCGAATGAGTTTGTTGTCCTGTTGGTCAGCAATTTGCATTGGCCCTGACCACACACAACAAAATGGAGCTCCAATTCATGCAAATACGTCCGCTGCACAAACTGCTGTGCGCCGCCCTCGGTTTCGGGATCAGTCTGAGCGCCAGCGCTGCCGATCCGCTGAAGGTCGGTTTCGTCTACATCGGCCCGATCGGTGACCACGGCTGGACGTATCAGCATGAGCAGGGGCGCAAGGCACTCGCAGAAAAACTAGGTACGCAGATCACCACCAACTACGTCGAGAACGTTGCTGAAGGCGCCGACGCCGAGCGGGTGATTCGCAACATGGCCAAGGACAACTACGACCTGATTTTCACCACCTCCTTCGGCTACATGAACCCGACACTGAAGGTCGCCAAGCAATTTCCCAAGGTGACCTTCGAACACGCCACCGGCTACAAGCAAGACAAGAACCTCGGCACCTATCTGGCGCGCACTTACGAGGGTCGCTACGTCGGCGGTTTCCTCGCGGCGAAGATGACCAAGACCAAGAAGATCGGCTATGTCGCCTCGTTTCCGATCCCCGAAGTGATCCGTGACATCAACGCGATTCAACTGGCCCTGAACAAATACAACCCCGGCACCGAGATCAAAGTGGTGTGGGTCAACTCGTGGTTCGATCCGGGCAAGGAAGCCGATGCCGCCAACGCGCTGATCGATCAGGGCGTCGACGTGGTGTTCCAGCACACCGACAGCCCGGCGCCGATTCAGGCGGCTGAACGCCGTGGCGTGTATGCGGTGGGTTACGCCTCGGACATGGCGCACTTCGGGCCGAAAGCGGTGCTGACTTCGATCGTCAACGACTGGGCGCCGCACTATATTCAGGCGACGCAAAGCGTGATCGACCACACATGGAAACCTCAGGATTACTGGGGCGGGCTGAAGGAAGGCACAGTTGAACTGCCGATCAGCGACCTGGTGCCGGCGCCGGTGAAAGCCGAGGCCGAGCAGATCATCGCCGACATCAAGAGCGGCGCGTTGCAGCCGTTTACCGGGCCGATCAAGGATCAGGCCGGCGTCGAAAAAATCCCGGCGGGCGTGAGTGCGACCAATGCGGAACTGGCGTCGATGAACTATTACGTGGAAGGCATGAAGGCCGAGATGCCGAAGTAATCCCCCTGACCCCGATCGTTCCCACGCTCTGCGTGGGAATGCCGCCCGGGACGCTCCGCGTCCCTGCCAGAAGCGGACGCAGAGCGTCCATTGAGGCATTCCCACGCGGAGCGTGGGAACGATCTCCCGTACTTTTCAAGGATTGTGTATGGATCAGCTTCCGATCATCGACATCAGCCCGCTCTATTCCGACGACGAAAACGCCTGGCCTGCGGTGGCCGAGCAGATCGATCTGGCATGCCGCGAATGGGGTTTCTTCTACATCAAGGGTCACCCGATTTCCGCGCAGCGTATCGACGAGGTCCTCAATCAGACCCAACGTTTCTTCGCCCTGCCCACCGCCGAAAAACTCAAGATCGACATCACCCAGACCCGTCACCATCGCGGTTATGGCGCCATCGCCACCGAGCAACTCGACCCGAGCAAGCCCAGCGACCTCAAAGAAACCTTCGACATGGGCCTGCACCTGCCGGCCAACCATCCCGACGTGCTCGCCGAAAAACCGTTGCGCGGGCCGAACCGGCATCCAGCGCAAACCGGATGGGCCGAGTTGATGGAGCAGCACTACCTCGACATGCAGGCCCTCGCGCTAACCTTGTTGCGGGCGATGACCCTCGCGCTGAACATCGAACGCGATTTCTTCGACAGCCGTTTCAACGACCCCGTCAGCGTGCTGCGCATGATCCATTACCCACCGCGCCACACCGCCAGCTCCGCCGAGCAGCAAGGCGCCGGCGCGCATACCGATTACGGCTGCATCACCCTGCTCTATCAGGACAGCGCCGGCGGTCTGCAAGTGAAGAACGTCAAAGGCGAATGGATCGACGCGCCACCGATCGACGGCACTTTCGTGGTCAACCTCGGCGACATGATGGCGCGCTGGAGCAACGACCGTTATCGCTCGACCCCGCACCGGGTGATCAGCCCGCTCGGGGTGGATCGTTACTCGATGCCGTTCTTCGCCGAGCCACACCCGGACACGCGCATCGAATGCCTGCCCGGTTGTCAGGACGCACAACACCCAGCGAAATATCCGACGACCACCTGCGCCGAATTCCTGCTGTCGCGCTTCGCCGATACCTACGCCTATCGCCGTGAGCAGGAAGCCGTTTGATGGATCGCTTGGTCAGGTTTTGCCAATTGTTTCGGCGAGCATCTGTAGAATGCCGTCATTGCACCTGATGAGAAAAGAATATGTACGACTGGCTCAACGCCTTGCCCAAGGCTGAACTGCACCTGCACCTGGAAGGCTCGCTGGAGCCCGAGCTGCTGTTCGCCCTAGCCGAGCGCAACAAGATCGCCCTGCCGTGGAACGACGTGGAAACCCTGCGCAAGGCTTACGCCTTCAACAACCTGCAGGAATTCCTCGACCTGTATTACCAGGGCGCCGATGTGCTGCGCACCTCGCAGGATTTCTACGACCTGACCTGGGCCTACCTGCTGCGCTGCAAAGCGCAGAACGTGATTCACACCGAACCGTTCTTCGACCCGCAGACCCACACCGACCGCGGCATTCCGTTCGAAGTAGTGCTCAACGGCATCGCGGCGGCATTGAAGGATGGCGAGCAGCAACTGGGTATCACCAGCGGTTTGATCCTCAGCTTCCTGCGCCACCTCAGCGAAGAAGAAGCCGAGAAAACCCTCGATCAGGCGCTACCATTCCGTGACGCGTTTGTCGCGGTCGGTCTCGACAGTTCCGAGATGGGTCACCCGCCGAGCAAGTTCCAGCGTGTGTTTGATCGTGCCCGTCACGAAGGCTTCCTGACCGTTGCCCACGCTGGCGAAGAAGGCCCGCCGGAGTACATCTGGGAAGCCATCGACCTGCTGAAAATCCAGCGCATCGACCATGGCGTGCGCGCCATCGAAGATGAGCGCCTGATGCAGCGGATCATCGACGAGCAGATCCCGCTAACCGTGTGCCCGCTGTCGAACACCAAGCTCTGCGTGTTCGATCACATGTCGCAGCACAACATTCTCGACATGCTCGAGCGTGGCGTGAAGGTCACGGTGAACTCGGATGACCCGGCGTACTTCGGTGGTTACGTGACCGAGAACTTCTACGCGCTGCATGAACATTTGGGCATGACCCAGGATCAGGCCAAGCGCCTGGCGCAGAACAGCCTGGATGCGCGTCTGGTAAAGCCATAAGCAACACCGAAGTACCCATGTGGGAGCGAGCCTGCTCGCGATAGCGGAGTGTCAGCCACAGATGTGTTAGCTGACAGAACGCAATCGCGAGCAGGCTCACTCCTACATTGGATAGGTGTTAGCCGATGGATTGGGTTTCAGTCAGCTCCTCCAGAGTTTTACCCCGCGTCTCCATCCCGAACAGCCACACCACCCCCGCCGCAATCGCAAAGCACGCCGCGCCCAGCGCAAACACCCCGCCCTGCCCGGTAATCGGGAACACCAGCCCGGTCACCAATGGCCCGAGCAGCGAACCCACGCGGCCAATCGCCGAGGCAAACCCCGAACCGGTCGCCCGCGCCGACGTCGGATACAACTCCGGCGTGTAGGTGTAGAGCACCGCCCACATGCCGAACAGGAAAAACTGCATCAACAATCCGGTGCTGATCAATAGCGCCACGTTGCCGCCAAATACTGCACTTTGCCCATAGAGAAACGCCATCACCCCGCCGCCGAGCAACGTGACGATGCACACCGGTTTACGTCCCCAGCGCTCGACCAGCCACGCCGCCATCAGAAACCCGGGAATCCCGCCCAGCGAAATCAGCACCGTGTAATACACCGACTGGGTCACGGCGAATCCAGATTGTTGCAGCAACGCGCTCAGCCACGACGTCAGCCCATAAAAGCCAAGCAGCGCAAAAAACCACAGACTCCAGAGCATCGTCGTGCGCTGGCGATATTGCGGCGACCAGATCTGCTTGAGCGCCGCAAAGAAGTTGCCCGGCGGCGTCACCGTGCGCGGCAAACGAATCGGTTCCGGCAGCGCCGCGCCGCCCAGCGAGGTGCGCACCCGCGCCTCGATGCCGTTCAAAACCTTGTCCGCAGCGTCATTGCGCCCGGCCTGTTCCAGCCAGCGCGGTGACTCGGGAATGAAAAAGCGGACCGCCAGAACAAATACTGCCGGCACGGCCAACACCAGAAAGATGTCGCGCCAGCCAATCAGCGGCAGCAGAAAGTAAGACAGTACGCCGGCCGCCACGAAACCGAGCGGCCAGAAGCCATCCATCAACGCGATGTAACGCCCGCGTCGCTGGGCCGGAATCAGCTCGGACAGCATCGACTGGGCGATCGGAAACTCCATGCCCATGCCAATACCCAGCAAAATGCGGAACAGCGTCAGCGTCTCGACCGTTTGCGCCGTCGAGCACAGATAACTGGCCACGCCCCACAAGACGATGCTCCCCTGAAACACCGGTTTGCGCCCGAAGCGATCGGCGAGCATGCCGGACAGCGACGCCCCCAGCACCATGCCGAAGAAACTCGAACTGGCGAGCAGCCCCGCTTGCGCACTGCTCAGACCGAACTCGGCTTTGATCGAGCCGAGCAGGAACGTCATCATCGCCAGGTCCATGGAGTCGAAGAAAAACGCCAGGGCAATGATGATGAAAATGATCCGGTGATAACCGCTGATGGGCAGTCGTTCCAAACGTTCTGCCGCGCTGTAGCCGTGAGTGTCCATGCCGCTTTCCCCCATCCAGAATGTCCCCGGATCGAGTGTGCGCGATAGCGACACGGCGTTCGTGCTGGTTGCGACCTGTTCGCAGCCGTGGACGACGCCAGAAGTGCTGGCGCAGTTTCGGGCGTCGAATGCGCAGTGCTCTACAACGCCATTTCCAGCTCGGTTTCTCTGGCGAAGCGGTGCAATTCCCGTTGGCCGGTGGCCGTCAATTGCAAGGCCCGGGAGTCGTTGGGCAGCGTCAGCCAACCGGACTGCATGAACAACTGCAGCAACGCCGCGCCGAGTGAGCCGCCCATGTGCGGACGACGTTCGCTCCAGTCCGGGCAAGCGCACGCCACTTGTACGTTGCGATGGGCCAGCGCCTGAATGAACACGCCGCGCCCGGCCAATAATTTCGCACCCTTGTGGGTCACCACGACACGTTGTTCAAGCTGCTCGATCCAGCCGGCATCGAGCAGCCGCTGATAAAGATCCGCCGCCAGCGTACCGCCCAGGTGGTCATCGCAAAAACGCGCACGCAACAACGAGGACGGTGCGGTTTGCGGTTTAGCCATGGGCGTGGTGCGTTTGAATACCTCGGGAATTTCCCTTGGCGCACTGGCGATGGTAGCGCTGGCCAGCGCTTCTATCGCGGTCCCGACCTCCGGTGCCGAGAGACGGAAAAAGCGTTTGCGACCACGGACTTCGACCTTCAACAGACCACCCGTGGAAAGCCGCGCCAGATGCGCGCTGGCCGACGACGGCGACAGCCCTGCCAGTAGCGCAAGCTCCTCGGTTTGCCGGGCCGAGCCATCCATCAACGCCCACATCATCGCGCTGCGCTTGGGGTCGGCCAGCAACGTGGCGATCTGGCTGATGCAAGGTGCATGTTCCATGTGTTCACTCCCTGTTGAATCGTATCGTCTACTGCTCGGAGACATCTTGGCCGGTAATGAGTCATCGGCCAAGACGCGAAAATCGCCATGAACCGGGGCAAGGCAGGCCACTGACGCAGCCTGCTCCGGCACAGAACCCGCAGCAGTTGTGCGACCGTCACTCGAATACTGGCGACGCGGTGCGAGGGTCTCCGGGCCGGGGTGTCGGTGCTGGCATGAGGCGGGCGCTAGTATAAGCGGGTTAGCCCGCGCGTCCCGCGCCGGGGCCTGCGCAGGTGGTGATTGTTCCTGACAGAAATTTCTCTATTTACCTGCGACTAATGCTCAACTTCCGAAAAAACGGGAAATCGACTACTCAAATCAGCGCATCGGCTGGCGAGCATTTCCCTCAGAAGGTTCACCGGCTTACTCAACTGTGCGCGATGGGCGCACAGCAAATTCAGCGGTGCGCGCTCACAAAGCAGCTCTGGCAGCAGCACTTTGAGCCTGCCGGCGAGCACATCGGCGCCTACGTCCAGCCACGATTTGTAAGCAATCCCGGCGCCGGCCACCGCCCACAGACGCACGACGTCGGCGTCATCGCTGAAACGGTCACCACTGACGGTCAGGCCGACTTCACGTTTGCCGTCGTGAAAACTCCAATGGTCATGAACCCGGCTGCCAAGCATGTACAGCAGGCAGTTGTGCTGGGCCAATTGCTCGAGCTGACGCGGCTCGCCGTGCCGGGCCAGATACGCCGGCGAGGCGCACAGCACACGACGGTTGTGCGGGGCGATGGGCAACGCGACCAGGCTCGAGTCTTCCGGCTCGCCATAGCGCAAGGCGATGTCCACCGGCTGGCGGAACAGATCGGCGATGCGGTCGCCCAGTAGCAAGCGCACCGTCAGCTTCGGGTGTTCGCGCTGGAATTCGTCGAGCCATGGCAGCAACAGATTGCGGCCGAAGTCCGAAGGTGCCGACAACTGCAAGACCCCGCTGACCTGATCCTGCCCGCTGGCCAGCAAGCGCCGGCCTTCATCGAGGTTGCTCAGTGCCGCTCGCGCATATTCAAGGAAGCCTTCGCCCTCGGCCGTCAGGCGCAAGCTGCGGGTTGAACGGGCCAGCAAGCGCGCGCCTAGCTGCTTTTCGATCCGCTTCAACGCCGCACTGGCGACGGCTGCAGACATGTCCATCACCCGCGCGGCCGCCGACAGACTGCCCAGGTCCGCTGCCCGGACAAACAACTGCAAGTCGTCAAAACGCAACATGCTCAGCCTCGATTATCAAAAAAATATTGAAAGAGACTGCTCTTTTAGCCGGTTTTATCTCGTAGAGAAATAGCCAATCATCGCTTCCATCGCATTCATCCCGCTTCTCTGGAGCCGAGCATGTCCCAGCCATTCACCGCCATCGCCACCCTGGTCGCCAAACCGGGCCAACAGGATCTTCTTGAACAGGGACTGCGCGCCCTGGTGGCACCGAGTCGCGCCGAAGACGGTTGCAGCCAGTACGACTTGCACCGCGATCTCGCCGACCCGCAGGTGTTTTATGTGATCGAACACTGGGCCAGCGAAGCGATTCTCGAGGCGCACAACGCCAGCGCGCATTTCCAGCATTTCCAGGCCAGCGCCGGCCACGCCATCGAACACTTCCAGCTCAAGCGCCTCGGCGCGATTGCCTGATCTTCTTCTATTAACTGTACGGAGCCATTCATGAAAGCCATTGCCTATTACGCTTCCTTGCCGATCAGCGACGCCAAATCCCTGCAAGACATTGAACTGCCAGAACCGGTCGCCGGCCCGCGCGACCTTCTGGTGGAAGTCAAAGCCATCTCGGTCAACCCGGTCGACACCAAAGTGCGCCAGAACGTGGCACCGGAAAACGGCGCGGCGAAAGTGCTGGGCTGGGACGTTGCCGGTGTGGTCAAAGCCGTCGGCAGCGAGGTGACGTTGTTCAAGGCCGGCGATAAAGTCTTCTACGCCGGCTCCATCGCTCGGGCTGGTGGCAACAGTGAACTGCACGTGGTGGATGAGCGCATTGTCGGCCATATGCCGAAATCCCTTGGCTTTGCTGAAGCCGCCGCACTGCCGCTGACCGCGATCACCGCGTGGGAGTTGTTGTTCGAACGCCTGCAGATCCGCGAAGGCAAAGCCGATGAAGGCCAGAGTCTGCTGATCGTTGGCGCGGCCGGTGGTGTGGGTTCGATTCTCACTCAGTTGGCCAAGCAATTGACCGGGCTGCAAGTGATCGGCACCGCGTCCCGCCAGCAAACCCGCGACTGGGTCAAAGAACTGGGCGCCGACCTGGTCATCGATCACAGCCAGCCGCTGAGCGAAGAGCTCAAGCGCGCCGGGATCGACAGCGTGACTCACGTCGCCAGTCTGACCCAGACCGATCAGCATCTGGATCAACTGGTCGAGGCGCTGGCGCCGCAAGGCCAACTGGCGCTGATCGACGATCCGAAGTCGCTGGACGTGAGCAAACTCAAGCGCAAGAGCCTGTCGCTGCACTGGGAGTTCATGTACACCCGCTCGCTGTTCGAAACGCCGGACATGATCGAACAGCACAAACTGCTCAACCGCGTGGCGGAGCTGATTGACGCAGGCACATTGAAAACGACCGTGGGCGAGCATTTCGGCACGATCAATGCGGCGAACCTGCGTCGCGCCCATGAACTGCTGGAAAGTGGCAAAGCCAAGGGGAAAATTGTTTTAGAAGGTTTCTAAAAAACCGCACAGCGCAGCCTTCGCCAGACCTAGAGCGGTCGGCGGGGCTGCGCCGTTTTTTGCCGTCAGTCCGATGCTTGACCCTTGTCACAATTGCGATCGTATTCAAGTCTACAATCGAAGCCTCTGCGATACATCTTTTACGCAAGGGAGGTCAGCAATGAAGATCCTGATAAAAGAAGTGGCAAAGTCTCAATGGCAGGTTCGTCTGGACCAACACGCGGTGACATTCCGCAGTGAAGCCGAAGCACTGGCCTTCACCCGCACCCTCGAAGCGCGACTCTGCGCGCCCCATCAGATTCCCGACCGCAGCCAGCAGCGCGCCGCCGGCTGAGGCTTGCTTATGCCTCGGCCTGAGCTTGCGCCAGCGCCCGGGCATTCTGCAGGCGGCGGGTGAGCAGCGCCACGCACACCACCAGCAAACCGCACAGGCTGATGACGATTGCCATCGGCACGGCGCTGCCGTCGTGCAACACCCCGACCAGTGCCGAAGCCCCGGCGGCGACGCTGAATTGCATGCAGCCGAGCAGCGCCGAGGCACTGCCGGCGCGCGCGCCCTGGCCGTTCATCGCGCAAGCGGCGGCGTTGGGGCTGATGCAGCCCAGGCTTGATACGCAGATGAACAGTGGGATCAGCAGCGGCCACAGGGACGCGGTATGCATCGCGCTGACCGCGAGCAGCGTCAACCCGGCGCCGAAATAAACCCACACCGCCCGCGACAGCAGGAACGCCGGACCGCGCTTGGCCAACATCCGCGCGTTGACCTGCGCCACCAGAATGAACCCCGCCGCATTGGTGCCGAACAGCCAGCCGAAATGCTCGGCCGGCACGCCATAGAGTTTGATGAAGATGAACGGCGAGCCGGCGATATAAGCAAACATCCCGGCGATGGCGATGCCGCCGGTCAGGGCATGACCGAGATAAACCCGATCCTTGAGCAAACGCCCGTACTGACGCAGTGCGCCGGACAACGGCTGACGCGGCATGTGCGCCGGCATACTTTCCGGCAGCCCCAGCGCTACCGCGAGACCGGCCAGTGCACTGAACCCGGTCAGCACCAGGAAAATCGACTGCCAGCCGGTGGTGTTGACCAGCAGACCGCCGAGCATCGGCGCCAGAATCGGTGCCAGGCCCATCACCAGCATCAATTGCGAGAAGACTTTCGCCGAGCCCACCGCGTCGCACTTGTCGCTGACCACCGCCCGGGAAATCACCATTCCGGCACAGCCGCCCAATGCCTGGACGAAACGTGCACCGATCAACCATTCCAGATTTGGCGCATAAGCGCAGGCCAGTGATGCCAGGGTGAACAGCGTGAGCCCCACGAGCAACGGGATGCGTCGGCCGAAGCGATCCGCTACCGGGCCGTATGCCAGTTGGCCGATGGACAGACCGGCAAAGTACGCCGCCAGCGTCATCTGCACGTGCTTCTCGTCGGTGCCGAACGCCAGCGCCATCGAGGGAAAGGCAGGTAAATAGAAGTCGATCGCCAAGGGCCCGAAGGCGGTCAAGGCACCGAGTATCAGAATGGTACGGAAGTTCATCAGGCATCCAGGTTGGCAAGTTGGCAAGTCGGCAAGTCGGCAAGTCGGCAGCCCGACAGTCTAGCCGCGCCCGGACGCCTTGAACATTCCGATAGCTCGCTAACTATAAAACTTCAGACGAGTTTCACTGCGTAGCCTTCTTCGCTGATGACTTCCATCACTTGTTCGGCACTCAGCGCACTTTCGACGCCGACTTCTTTCGCGGCCAGATCAACCCGCACGCTGGCCGCCGGATCCTTGGCCTGAACCGCGTTGGTGATGGCTTTGACGCAGTGACCGCAGGACATGCCTTGAACGTTGAACACTTGCATGGAATGACTCCTTTGAGTGAGGTTGCCGGCAGTTTCGAGCTTGCCACGATGGCAAGGTCAAGTTCTTCAATGAACTGCCGGGCTGGCATTCGGCGCCGCGCTCGGCCAAGCTGCGTACATCAATGACTCGATTCAGGAGATTCAGCCATGCGCTGGTCAGCTTTCAGCCTGTTTGGCTTTCTCAGTCTCTTTGCCGCGCTGCCCTCGGCCAACGCGACCGGCGAGGACTACGCCGTTCTGATCATCTCGCGTGAGCGCCTGGAAGTGCCGACGTCCTGTGAGATCGGCGTGTACATCCAGGATCAGTTTGCCGGGCGACTGCTTCAGGAGCAGTCCACCTCGTTCAACCTGCAACACGGTACGTTTTCCATTCGCCTGAAACTGGAGCCGGGCCAAGTGCCGGGTTGTCAACCAGGCATGCTGGCGCCACCCGCGCAGGAAATCTCGCTCAAGGCCGGCGATGTCGTGAAGTACCGGATCGCGACATCTGCCAAAGGTTTGTACCTGCGCCCCGCCGCCCTCGAATACTGAGTACATCAAACCTGTGGGGGCGAGCCTGCTCGCGAAAGCGGTGTGTCATTCAGCGCTGAAGCTGAATGGGACGGCCCCCTTCGCGAGCAGGCTCGCTCCCACAGTTGGTTTTGCGGCGCGTCAAAGATTGGCGCTTGACCTTGCCCGCATGGCAAGGTTGATCCTTGTGGGCATCTACTACAGGGAGTACGACCGATGTCCGATTCCATCACCTTCGACCTGCCGATTGCCGGCATGACCTGCGCCAGTTGCGCCGGACGTGTCGAGCGGGCCTTGAGCAAAGTCAGCGGCGCCAGTGCCGTCAGCGTCAATCTCGCCACCGAGCAGGCCCGCGTGCAGGCGCCCGGCGACAGCTTGCCGGCGTTGATGGATGCGGTCGAACGTGCCGGGTACCGCGTCCCGCAGCAAACCATCGAACTGAACATTGAGGGCATGACCTGCGCGTCGTGCGTCGGTCGCGTCGAGCGTGCGCTGAACAAAGTCCCCGGGGTGAAAAGCGTCAGCGTCAACCTCGCCAACGAACGTGCGCACCTCGAATTGCTCGGTCAGGTCGACCCACAATGCCTGATCGAAGCCGTCAGCAAGGCCGGTTATTCGGCCAGCATCTGGCAAGCCGAACACCCACAAACCGATAACCAACAACAGCGACTGAAACATGAACGCTGGGCGCTGATCTGCGCGATCGCCCTCGCCCTGCCGCTGGTAGCGCCGATGTTGCTGCAACCGTTCGGCATCCACTGGATGCTTCCGGCCTGGGCGCAATTCGCCCTCGCCACGCCGGTGCAATTCATTTTCGGTGCACGTTTCTACGTCGCCGCGTGGAAAGCCGTGCGTGCCGGCGCCGGCAATATGGACTTGCTGGTCGCCCTTGGCACCAGCGCCGGCTATGGCTTGAGCCTGTACGAATGGGCCACCGCTGCCGGACGCATGCCGCATCTGTACTTCGAAGCCTCGGCAGTGGTCATTGCCTTGGTGCTGCTCGGTAAATATCTCGAGAGCCGCGCCAAACGCCAGACCGCCAGCGCCATCCGCGCCCTCGAGGCGTTGCGTCCAGAGCGAGCAATTCAAGTGATCGATGGCCGCGAGCAGGACGTCGCCATCAGCGCCCTGCGCCTGGGCGATCGGGTGCTGGTCAAACCCGGCGAGCGCTTTCCGGTCGACGGCGAAGTCATCGAAGGCCAGAGTCATGCCGATGAAGCACTGATCAGCGGCGAAAGCCTGCCGGTGCCGAAACAACCTGGGGACAAGGTCACCGGCGGCGCGATTAATGGCGAGGGTCGCTTGCTGGTGCGCACCCAGGCGCTGGGTACCGAAACCGTGCTGGCGCGGATTATTCGTCTGGTAGAAGACGCCCAGGCCGCCAAGGCACCGATCCAGAAACTGGTGGATAAAGTCAGCCAGATCTTCGTGCCAACGGTGTTGCTGATTGCGTTGGCAACACTGATCGGCTGGTGGCTCTACGGCGCGCCAATCGAAACCGCGCTGATCAATGCCGTCGCGGTGCTCGTTATCGCCTGTCCGTGTGCACTGGGCCTTGCCACGCCGACCGCGATCATGGCCGGCACCGGTGTCGCCGCACGCCACGGCATTCTGATCAAGGACGCCGAAGCGCTGGAACGCGCCCATGAAGTCAGCAGCGTGGTCTTCGACAAGACCGGCACGCTGACCTCCGGCACGCCACGCATCGCCCACTTCAGCGCCATCGACGGTGACGAAAACAACCTGCTGACACTGGCCGGCGCGCTGCAACGCGGCAGTGAACATCCGCTGGCCAAAGCGGTGCTGGATGCAGCCGCCGAACGAGGCCTGAACGTGCCGGATGTCAGCGACAGCCAATCGCTGACCGGTCGCGGCATTGCCGGCAATCTTGAAGGCCGGCGTCTGGCGCTGGGTAATCGGCGGATGCTCGAAGACAGTGGTTTGAGCGCGGGCGACCTGAGCGAGTCTGCCCAGGCATGGGAGGCCGAGGGTCGCACCCTGTCGTGGTTAATCGAACAAGGTCCTGAAGCGAAAGTGCTCGGTTTGTTCGCCTTCGGTGACACCTTGAAACCCGGCGCACTGGAAGCGGTGCAACAACTCGCCGCCCGCGATATCCACAGCCATCTACTGACCGGCGACAATCGCGGCAGCGCTCGCGTCGTCGCCGAGGCTTTGGGCATCAGCAATGTCCACGCTGAAGTGCTGCCGGCGGACAAAGCCGCGACCGTCACTGAGCTGAAAAAAACCGGCGTAGTCGCCATGGTCGGTGACGGCATCAACGATGCCCCGGCCCTCGCCGCTGCCGACATCGGCATCGCCATGGGCGGCGGCACCGATGTGGCCATGCACGCGGCGGGCATCACCCTGATGCGCGGCGATCCACGGCTGGTGCCGGCGGCGCTGGAGATCAGTCGCAAGACCTATGCGAAGATCCGCCAAAACCTGTTCTGGGCCTTCGCCTATAACCTGATCGGCATTCCGCTGGCGGCGTTCGGTTTCCTTAATCCGGTGCTGGCCGGTGCGGCGATGGCATTGTCTAGCGTCAGCGTGGTGAGCAATGCGCTACTGTTGAAAACCTGGAAACCCAAGGACCTGGAGGAACACCGATGAACATCGGCCAAGCGGCCAGACACAGCGGCCTGAGCGCAAAAATGATCCGTTATTACGAGTCGATCGGTTTGCTCAAAGCGGCCCATCGCACCGACAGCGGTTACCGGGTCTACGGCGACGATGACCTGCACACGCTGGCCTTCATCAAGCGCTCACGGGATCTGGGGTTTTCCCTGGAAGAGGTCGGCAAACTGCTGACCCTCTGGCAGGATCGCCAGCGCGCCAGCGCCGATGTGAAGGCCTTGGCGCGACAGCACATCGACGAGTTGAATCAGAAGATTCGTGAACTTGGCGAGTTGCGCGACACCCTCCAAGACCTCGTCGAGCACTGCAACGGCGACCACCGCCCCGACTGCCCGATCCTCAAGGAACTGGCGTCGGGCTGCTGCGCGCAACCCGCCCGCGCTTGAGGGCAAGCACTTTCACCGTCAGCAATGTGCCGAGGGGAATGCCGTGGAACAGCATGACCACGGCACCCGGGGTCCACCACCCATAGAACGGCGCAGCGATGAGCATGCCGATGCCGAACCCGGTCATTTGCAGCAAGGTCAGAAAACTGAAGACCGGCAGGCGCAAATGCTCGGGTTCGCGTTGCAGTCGCGACATCAATCCGACTTCGGAAAAACCGTCACCCAGGCCCGCCGGCAATGAAAACAGCAGCAGACCGTAGAGGCTGTGTTGCTGGAACATCAGGATAAAGCCGCAGGACATCAGCGCCACGCCGAAGAAAAACCGTCGCTCTAGATGAGTGTTGTCCGAGCCTTTGAGACGGCTGGCGATTCGCGCCCCCAGCAGTTTGCCGCTGGCCCACACGGCGAGCATCAGCCCCAGCGTAGTGCTCGCCGACTCCGGCGTGAGCAGTCTGGAAATGATCGGAAAGCCGACGTTGTGCGCGGCGCTGCCCAGGGTGTCGGCCATCGTCACCGCCAGCATGGCGGCAATCACCGGCGTAGAGCGCAAGCCCTGCTTGAGGGCAGACCATTCGCCGCGTTCGGTTTCCTCGTTGGCTGTTGCAGGTTCGAAACGCAGCGGTACGATCAACAACGCTGCCAGCACATAGGTCAGCGCATTCAGTGCGAATACCGTTTCAAAACCAAAACCCGCCACCAGCAAACCTGAAACCAGACTGCCACCGACCATTGCGGCGGATGACGCCGAGGTGATCCAGGCGTTGGCCTTGAGCAATTGCTCGGCGGGGATCAGACGCGGCAACTGGCTGTTGAGGCCGATGGCGAACATCGAGTTGCCCAAGCCCAGACCGAAGGCGATCACCGGCAACAACAAGGCCTGCAGGCTGACGGGCACGATCAACAACAGTCCGAGCACGCTGGCGCGCAGCAGGTCGAACGCAATCAGCGGTGCGCGCCCGCTCCAGCGGCGATAAAACCGGGTGCCGATCAGACTGGCAAAGATCCCTCCGCCCACGCGACTGGCGAGGAAAACCCCGACGCTCATGGCACTGTTGCTCAGCAGATAGACGTAGGTGGCCAGCGCGACCATGTTGAGGAAGGCGCCGAAATCGGAGATCAGGCGGGCGGTGACGATCAGGTGGGTGTTGCGTGGGGTGGTCACATTCAGTCCTTGAGTGTGGTTGGAGCGGTGGACAGTAGACTTGAATTTGCGGGGATCCGAAAGAGCCCTCACCCTAGCCCTCTCCCAGGGGGAGAGGGGACTGATTGGGGGATGCTTCAGAGGTTCGCGGACCTGAAATTTCTTTACTGAATCCAGACAGGTCCAATTGCTGACCCCATCCAATCCATAATCGACCCGGTGTTTCAGGTCGATGTATGACGCAAGACACCTCGGTCGGCCCCCTCTCCCTCTGGGCGGTCCGACGTTTCGGGAGGGCTGGGGTGAGGGTGCTTCTGGTTCAAACAAAAAAACCCGGCCGAAGCCGGGTTTCTCATCAAGCAATCACTGCATCCACGGTGGCGGCGGTGGTTCGTCGGATTTGCCTTTCGGCTCGTCGTCCGCCGCACGGATGGCCTGCTTGCGTTCCTCGTCGAGGCGCGCCGCTTCGATCTCGCGCAACACCCCGCCCACATCGGCCAGGTCTTCCGGATCATCGAACTCACCGGTCAGCACGCTGTTCGGGTGCAAGGTGCCGGCTTCGTACAGCGCCCACATTTCTTTCGCGTACTTGGTCAGTTTCAACTCCGGCGCAAAGCGACCGAAGTACGAAGCCATGTTGCCGACATCGCGCTCCAGCATGCTGAACGCGTGGTTGTTGCCGGCAGCGTCAACCGCTTGCGGCAGGTCGATGATGACCGGGCCGGTCGGTGTCAGCAGCACGTTGAACTCAGAGAGGTCACCGTGCACCAGACCGGTACACAACATCAGCACGATCTGCGAAATCAGGAACGCGTGATACTCGCGCGCCTGATCCGGTTCCAGCACCACGTCGTTCAGACGCGGCGCGGCGTCGCCGAACTCGTCGGCCACCAGTTCCATCAACAGCACGCCGTCGAGGAAGTCGTACGGTTTGGGCACCCGCACGCCGGCACCGGCCAGACGGAACAGTGCCGCCACCTCAGCGTTCTGCCAGGCATCTTCGGTCTCTTTGCGACCGAACTTGGAGCCCTTCGCCATCGCCCGAGCCTGTCGGCTGTTGCGGACCTTGCGGCCTTCCTGATACTCGGCCGCCTGGCGGAAACTGCGTTTGTTCGCCTCCTTGTAGACCTTTGCGCAACGTAACTGATTGCCGCAGCGCACCACATAAACAGCTGCTTCTTTACCACTCATCAGTGGGCGCAGCACTTCGTCGACCAGACCGTCCTCGATCAGGGGTTCAATGCGTTTTGGAGTCTTCATCAGCTTTTATTGTGGGTCCTTTATTACCAAACACGCGAATGTCACTCGTTATACGGCAATCCTCGCATCACGGGGAGGGGTTACCGACCTGTGAACGTTGAGAATGCACACACTGTGCCGGATTAAACAGGGCCAACTTTGCGTTCGCGCATCGACCGTCGGCAATCATAGCCGAGCCGGTTGTACTTGTTGGTACATGTCTTCAAGGGCATTTGCGACAGAATCTGACATTCGACCGATGACCCTTCGGAAGTTTTTTGCAAAGGCGCCTCAATTTCCCTGTTTTGCAGCCGAAGCCCTCAATGACAGAGGGATTTGTCCGACAATCGTTCCAAAACAATCAGCGATGCTGCACTCAGGGAAACGGGTGATCCACAACGTTTTCGGCTGCCAATAAACCACAAGTCATCTGCACTGCGTGGGCCTACAAGAAAATCTGGAGCGCGGATGAACATCAAACAGAAATTGACGTGGGCGTTTGCAATCATCGCCTGCTTGCCGGTGGTGCTGGTCGCGACCCTGGTGGTGATGAACTTGCGCAGCGATGCCCGGGACAACTTTGTCGACAGCAGCGGTCGCGAGATTCGTCAGGTCAGCAATGCCATGCAGCTGTTTTTTGACGGCATCAGTCAGAACGTCGATTACCTGGCGTCGCAGCCGCTGATCAAAAACACCGACGACAGCCTCAAGACCTACATGAGCGCCAACGCCGAATCCATCCCGCAGGGCGAGATGGACAAAAAGGTCTTCGCGTTCCTTCAGGATCTGGGCAACGCCCACCCGGCGTACGCCTATGCCATCGTCGGCACCGCCGCCGGCGGTTACGTGTCGTGGCCGGACGACCCCAAGCTCAATAACTACGATCCGCGTCAGCGTCCCTGGTACAAGGCCGCCCAGGCCAAACCGGGCAAACCGTTCCGTACCGCCGCCTATTACTGGGCACAGGACGATGCGACCTACGTCAGCACGGTGCGCACCATCGATAACAAACTCGGCAGCAACGGCGGCGTGGTCAGCATCGACGTAACGCTCAAGCAGCTCACCGAGATCGTCAAACAGATCAAGCTGGGCGAAACCGGCTACCTGATGCTCCTGGAAAACAGCGGCACGGTGCTGGTCGATCCAAAGCAGCCGGAACACAACTTCAAGCCGCTGGACAGCCTCGGCGAAGGCTATGCGCAACTGGCCAAGGCCGGCAAAGGCCTGGTCGAAGTCGAGCTTAATGGCGAGCGCTACATGGCCAACGTCTGGCCGTCGGAGCAATTGGGCTGGACCTTCGTCGGCCTGATCAAGCAGAGCGACGTGATGAGCTCGGCCACGCAACTGACCTGGCTGATCGCGATCATCGCCGCCGTGCTGGCCGTGCTGTTCGCCGTGGTTGGCGCCAGTTTCGCTACCCTCATCGTGCGGCCGATCCGCAGCGTCGCCAGTGGTCTGGAAGGCATTGCGCAGGGCGAAGGCGACCTGACCAAAAACCTCGATATCCGGGGCAACGATGAAACCGCGCAACTGGCCAACTGGTTCAATCAGTTCCTCACCGCGATCCGCAGCCTGATCCAGCACATCGGCGGCGCGGCCGGGAAAATCCTCGCGACCTCGCAGAGTTCGACCCGCGTCTCGAGCGACATGGCCGAAGCGGCCGGGCGCCAGCGTGAAGCCGTCGACATGGTCTCGACCGCATTCCACGAAATGGTCGCCACTGCCAACGAAGTCGCGCGCTCGTGCAGTCAGGCGGCAGACTCGGCCGACAGCGGCCAGCGTCAGGCTCGTCAAGGCCAGCAGCAGATCGATGCGGCGGTGAACAGCGTCGACCAACTGAGCCAGGAGCTGGAGCAATCGGCGCAGTCGATGCAGCAACTGGAGCGCGACAGCAACGATATCCAGTCGATCCTCGGCACCATCCGTTCCATCGCCGAGCAGACCAACCTGCTGGCGCTCAATGCCGCCATCGAAGCGGCCCGCGCCGGTGAGCAAGGCCGCGGCTTTGCCGTGGTCGCCGATGAGGTGCGTGCGCTGGCTAAACGCACGGCGGATTCGACGGCAGAGATTGATGGCCTGCTCGGCAATCTGGCCAAACGTACCAGTCAGGTCACGCAGCAGATGCACGCCAGCCTGCAGGTTTCGCAGCAGTCGGTGACGCGCATTGGCGAGGCCCGCGAGAGTTTCGGGCAGATCCGCGAGTCGGTGGACGTGATCCGCGACATGAACACGCAAATTGCTACCGCCGCTGAAGAACAGCATCAGGTGGCTGAGGACATCAACCGGCACATCAGCCAGATTCATGGGGATGCGCAGTTGGTGGCAGAACTGGCCAACTCGGCGCGTCTGGACTCGCAGAGCCTGGCGGGGTTGTCGAATGAGCTGGATGGGTTGGTCAGACGGTTTCGTACCTGAACCCAAAAGCCCCTCACCCCAGCCCTCTCCCGGAGGGAGAGGGGGCTGACCGAGGTGTCTGACGGTATGCATCGACCTGAAATACCGCGTCGATTATGGATTCTGTAAAGCAGGATCAGGAAGGCGTAACTCTGCAGCATCCCCCAATCGGTCCCCTCTCCCTTTGGGTGAGGGGCTCTTTTAGCGTTAGCGTTCGATGATGGCGGTGACGCCTTGGCCCCCGGCGGCGCAAATCGAGATCAGCCCCCGGCCCTTCCCCGCCGCGTCCAGCAACTTCGCCAGGTTCGCCACGATACGCCCGCCAGTCGCAGCAAACGGGTGCCCGGCCGCCAGCGAACTGCCCTTCACATTGAGCCGGCTACGATCGATCGAACCCAACGGCGCGTCAAGGCCCAGCCGGGTTTTGCAGTATTCGGGATCTTCCCAGGCCTTCAGCGTGCACAGCACTTGCGCTGCGAACGCTTCGTGAATTTCGTAGTAATCAAAATCCTGCAGGGTCAGCCCGTTGCGCGCCAGCAATCGTGGCACCGCATACACCGGCGCCATCAACAGGCCTTCCGCACCGTTGACGAAATCCACCGCCGCCGCTTCGCCGTCGCGCAGATAAGCGAGGATCGGCAAACCGCGTTCCTTCGCCCACTCCTCGCTGCCGAGCAGCACCACAGACGCACCATCGGTCAGCGGCGTGGAGTTGCCCGCCGTCAGCGTGCCCTTCGCGCTTTTTTCGAACGCCGGTTTCAGCGTTGCGAGCTTTTCCAGGGTCAGGTCCGGGCGCAAATTGTTGTCGCGAGTCAGGCCCAGGAACGGCGTCATCAGGTCGTTGTGCCAGCCTTCGCTGTAGGACGCGGCGAGTTTGTGGTGGCTTTCGAGGGCCAGTTGATCCTGATCCTCACGCGGGATCTGCCAGGTCTGCGCCATCAGCTCACAGTGCTGGCCCATCGACAGGCCCGTGCGCGGTTCGCCGTTTCGTGGAAACTCCGGGATCAGGTGTTGCGGCCGCAGTTGCAGAAAGGTTTTCAGCTTGTCGCCGGTGGTCTTGGCGCGGTTGGCTTGCAGGAGAATTTTGCGCAGGCCTTCGCTGACACTGATCGGCGCGTCCGAGGTGGTGTCGACGCCGCCAGCAATGCCGCTCTCGATCTGACCGAGGGCAATCTTGTTCGCCACCAGGATCGCCGCCTCCAGGCCGGTGCCGCAGGCTTGCTGAATGTCATAGGCGGGCGTCGCCGGTGACAGGCGCGAGCCGAGCACACACTCACGGGTCAGGTTCATATCTCGTGACAATTTCAGCACCGCGCCCGCCACCACTTCACCAATGCGCTGGCCGTGCAGGTTGTAGCGTTCGATCAGGCCTTCGAGAGCGGCGGGGAGCATCGCCTGATTGCTGGCCGTGGCGTACGGCCCGGTGGAACGGGCGGAAGGGGTACGGTTACCGCCGATGATCGCGACGCGGCGCAGCTGACTCATGAATGACTCCTTAGAAAATTTCGGGTTGAAACAATCCCTGTGGGAGCGAGCTTGCTCGCGAAGAGCGCGGCACATTCACCAATTTTTCTGACTGATACGACGCCTTCGCGAGCAAGCTCGCTCCCACAGGGTCCGCGCATATCTGCAAGACCTGCTAAACCTCAGTGTCTAGCGTAGGCCTTATTGCGTGGATCGAACGATTGATTGCCATCGACAGTCCACACTTTGAACCCCAACTTCTGGAGAGCGTTCCATGTCTGACCGCTATATCGACTTCGCCAATTCGTCCATCGGCCATCGTCTGGTCGGGGCGCTGGGCCTGCCGTCGCCGGTGCGACTGGAACGCTGGCAGGCCGGACGCCTGCGGCCGGTGGACGGTGCGCTGCTGATCGGCGGCGGGCCGCTGGCCGAGCGCGTCAGTGCCTTCGCCAACCGTTTGACCGACGGCATCTACCGCTACGGCGAGCAACCGGCGAGCGCCACCGAATGGATTCCCGGCCACGGCCCGAAACTCAAAGCCGTGGTGTTCGACGCCAGCGAACTGCTGCACACCGACCAGCTCAAACAGCTGCGCGAATTCTTCCAGCCATTGATGAAGAACCTTGAGCACAGCGCGCACCTGGTGATTCTTGGCCGTGCGCCGGAAACCCTGACGGATCCGTTTGCCGCCAGTGCGCAGCGAGCGCTGGAAGGGTTTTCCCGTTCGCTGGCCAAGGAGCTGCGCAGCGGCGGCACGCTGCAACTGATCTACGTCGGCGAAGGTGCTGAAGATCAACTGGAAGGTCCGCTGCGGTTTTTCCTCTCGCCGAAAAGCGCGTTCGTCTCCGGACAAGTCATTCGCCTGACGGCTTGCGCGACGCCAGTCACCGACTGGACGCGGCCCTTGGCCGGGCGCAAGGCGTTGGTCACCGGAGCGGCACGGGGCATCGGCGCGTCCATTGCCGAAACGCTGGCCCGCGATGGCGCCGAGGTGATCCTGCTCGATGTTCCCCCGGCCAAGACCGATCTTGAAGCCCTCGCCGCGCGTCTCGGCGGGCGCGCCATCACTCTCGACATCTGCGCCGAAGACGCCGCCACGCAACTGATCGAACAGCTGCCCGACGGCCTCGACATTCTGGTGCACAACGCCGGCATCACCCGCGACAAGACGTTGGCCAACATGACACCGGAATTCTGGGACGCGGTGCTGGCGGTCAACCTCAACGCCCCGCAAGTGTTGACCAAAGCGCTGCTCGACAGCGGCACGCTGCACGATGATGCACGGGTGATTCTGCTGGCCTCGATCAGCGGCATCGCCGGCAACCGCGGGCAAACCAACTACGCCGCGAGCAAGGCCGGACTGATCGGTCTGGCGCAGGCCTGGGCACCCACGCTGTTGGCTCGCGGCATCAGCATCAATGCCGTCGCGCCCGGTTTCATCGAAACGCAGATGACCGCGCACATTCCGTTCGGCCTGCGCGAGGCCGGGCGGCGCATGAGTTCGCTCGGTCAGGGCGGCTGGCCGCAGGACGTTGCCGAAGCGGTCGCGTGGCTGGCACAACCGGGGACCGGCGCATTCACCGGGCAGGCGCTGCGGGTCTGTGGACAAAGTGTTCTGGGGGCTTAGGCATGAGCATCGAATGGCACACGCTGGATCGCGAACCGAGTCTGCCCGGGCTGTACGCACGGGCGGCGACGCGACGGAAAATCACCGGCACGCAATTGCCCGACAGCGGCTTGCGCTGCTGGGTCGATGTCGATGGCAAACGCTTGGCGGCCTATCGCAAGGTCTGCGGATTCGTCGATGACGGTTTGCTGCCTCCAACGTACCCACACATCCTCGCCTTTGCCTTGCAGATGCAATTGCTCACCGCCAAAGAGTTTCCGTTTCCCCTGTTGGGGCTGATTCATTTGAGCAACCGCATTCGCGTGCTACGCCCGATGGGCGGGATCAGTCGGGCGCAGGTGAGCGTGCGCTTGACGAATCTGCAAGCGCATCCCAAAGGTGCGACGTTCGATCTGCTGACCACTCTGGATGATCAACTTGGGCCGTTGTGGGAAGCCGAAAGCCAAATGCTCTGTCGCGGTGTCAAGCTTGAGGGCGAAGCTGTCGAGCACATCTGGGAACCCTCGCAATCGCTGGTGGAAGTGGCGCGCTGGAGCGCTCCGGCCGACATTGGTCGGCAATACGCCAAAGTGTCCGGAGACTACAACCCGATTCACTTGAGCGCGGCGAGTGCCAAGCTGTTTGGTTTCCCGACAGCCATCGCCCATGGTCTGTGGAACAAGGCGCGAACGCTCGCGGCGCTGAGCGATCATTTGCCCAAGGCCAATCTCGAAATCGCGGTGCACTTTCGCAAACCGGTGCGCTTGCCCAGTGAGGTGACATTACTCGCGAGTGCGGCGGGGTCCGGTGGTGAGTTGCGTCTGGTCGGTGTGAACGAGCTGGAACACATGGTCGGGCAGTGGCAACCGATTGCCTGAGCACTCGGAACACCGTTAATTGTGTGTATATCACTTAAGTTTTTCCCGCCCTCTTCCCCTTCGCCGAAAAATCCCGGGCCTTGATTATCAAGGCCTTTTTTTGTCCGGCTATATCCTGGGTATTAGTCCTTAGGCGTTGAACTTCACCTTATATATAAAGGCGTTAATACCAACTTGAGAATGGTCTGAAACCTGCCCCTGGACTGAGATTGAGCACAACGGGCGAAGGCATCACCGGCAACAGACCGGCGAGCCATCGAATACAACGTACGTTGTGACAGGTGCAAGGAATCTCAATCATGAAAACTCAAGACGTGTGGTGCAAATCAGCAATCGCTCTGGCATTGATTCTCTCCCTTGGCCTCGCCGGTTGCAGCAGCGGCGGTGGCGGCCATCACAGCAGTTCCGGCAGTTCTGCGGCGGACGGTAGCGCCGGCACTGGTGGCACCTCGGGTACTGGCGGTACGGGGGGCACCGGTGATACTGCGGGCACTGGTGGCACTGGCGGCACCGGCAACACAGGTGGTACTGGCGGAACCGGCGGTACAGGTGGCACCGATCCGACCAATCCAACCAACCCGACAGATCCGACTGATCCAACCAATCCGACTAATCCAACCACTACACCGCTGGTGACCACCACCCTGGTGCAGGATGTCGGTAAGACCGTCGCGGGTGTCGGCGATGGCGTTGGCCAGATCGGCGACTCGCTGAGCACCGTACCGGTGGTCGGTGGTGTGGTGCAGAGTGCGGCCAACACCGCAGGCAATGTTGTCAGCACCTTGGGTGATGGCGTCGCCAATGGCATCGGCAAACTGCCCACCGACCCTAAAGGCCTGACCACCACCGTCGCTTCGGTCGGCGGCGTGGTCACCGATGTCGGCAACGGCGTTTCCGATCTCAGCGGCAAACTGGCGACCGCCACCGGCAGCGTTCCGGTGGTAGGCGGAGTGGTCACCAAAGTCGCGCCGCTGCTCGATGGTGTCGGTGAGAAAGTCACCATGCTCGGCAATACCCTCGACACCACGCTCACCAACGGCCCGACCAGCCAACTGACCAACCAACTCGGCGCCAGTCTGGTGCCAGTCATCGCCATGGTCGAAAGCACAACGGACAAGGTCGGTGATGCCACCGGGCTCGGCGATCCACTCAAAGGCGTGATCTCGCAAGTCGGCGGCGCAGTGAACACCCTGGGCGGCAAGGTCACCGATGCGGGTAACGGCAATGCCCTGACCAACACACTCGGCGGCGCGTTGAGCGATACCGGCACCGCAGTCGGCAAGGCCGGTGGTCTGGTGTCTAACGGCACTGGTTCGGGTACCGGTGGAGTGGGTGGTGGCTTGGGCGGCGGCCTCGGCGGCACCGGGTTGTTGCAAACCGTTGGCGGTGCCGTGGTCAACGTCGGCGCAGGCCTGAATGCCGGGAATACCAATGGCGTCGTCAGCGCCGGTGGCGTTACCGCTGTCGGCCTGGGCAACACCGTCGCGTCGCTCAACACCGTGCTGGGCGGATCGGGCACCCCGATCACCGCGACAACTTCACCTCTGGCCACGGTGGGCGCCACCTTGGGCAATGGCCTGAACCCGGTCACCAGCGCCGTTACCAACGTGACTCAACAAGTCGGTGCGGCGACAGGTCTCGGATCACCCGTCGCAGGTCTCACCGGTCAGGTCGGCGGTGCTGTCAGCAATATTGGTGGCGCGATTGCCGCGACCAACAACCCGGTCACCACCGCAGTCGGTGGTCTGGTCAGCAACGTCGGCGGCACCGTCGCCACCGTCGGCGGCCTGGTTAACGGCGGCACCAGCGGGGGTACCACCAGTGGCGGTCTGGGCGGTGTACTCGGTGGTCTGACTGGCACCCTGGGAGGCAACAAACGCTAAATTGCACCTGGCCGATTCGACGGCCTCACCTACAGCGCCTACGCTTGGTTGAGGGCGGAAGATTCCCACGAGTCTTCCGCCTTTTTTCTTAGGAAAATTCAGCCCAGTGCCGTGATCTGACCATGGAGTGTCCTATGCGCGTAATGGCATCCCTGCTGTTCCTCAGTCTCAGTTCCGCCGCCCTCGCCGACACCCTGCCCAGTTTTCTCAACAGCAACGAAACCATCCGCAACCTGCCCGTGCCGAACCTGCCAGCCGACGCGTACCGCCCCAGCGCCGCGCCCGTGCAGGTGCCCGATGCCGGAGCAGCCGCCGCGCAACCGCTGTTGATGGACACCAAAATCAATCTGCAAACCGTGCAGATCGAAGGCGGAACCCTTTACCCGCTCAACGAACTCGCTGAAATCTACAAACCGCTGATCGGTCATGAGACCCGACTCGCCGATCTGATCGAAGCCACCCGCAACATCACCCGGCGTTATCAGCAGGACGGTTACCTGCTGTCGTACGCGTTCTTGCCGCAGCAAAACTTCAATGACGGCGTAGCGCGCGTGGTCCTGGTGGAAGGTTACGTACGGGATATCCAGATGCAGGGCGATGTTGGCCGGGTCAAAGGACTCATCGACAAACTGGCGGCGAAAATCCAGGCCGAACGGCCGCTGACCCGTAAGACTTTCGAGCGTTACACCACACTGATGACCCGCATCCCCGGGGTGACAATCCAGGCCCAGGTGCCACCGCCCGGCACCACCGATGGCGCCACCACTTTGGTCGCCCAGGCCAGTCGCAAACCGTTCACCAGCACCCTGAGCACCACTGAAGACAACCGCAACGGCACCCAGGCTTTGCTCGGCGTCAGCAGTAACTCGCAGACTTCAATGGGCGAGCAACTGAGCCTCAGCGGCTTGTTCCCGCCGGGTGACGACCACGAACATTACTACCGCCTCGACTACAACCAGTTCCTCAATGACGAGGGCGCGCAACTGGCCTTGTCCGCCTCACGCTACCGCGCCGACCCCGGCACCAACGTCGTGCTCGACAACGGCCTGCAGCTCAAACCGCACCGCGAAAACGATCGCTACTCGATCGGTTTCACGTTGCCGCTGATTGCCGCCTCCAACGAACTGCTGACCGCCGGCTCAAGGCTTTACGCGGTCAACGACAAGACTCGCTACAACGTGGTCGGCTTTCCGCTGAGCGTCGAAGAGCGCACCGACATCCGCGCCCTCGCCTTCGAGAGTGACTGGCGCAAGGCTGATGCGCGCCAGCTGCGAATCCTCAGCGGCGGCGTATACCAAGGCCTCGACAGCATGGGCGCGAAAACCAACAACGACGCCATCGACCTCGATTTCTTCCGCGTGCGGCTGTCCGGCGTACAGAGCGACAAGTTCTTCGATAACTGGCAAGGCGTGCTGTCGGCTGCGTTGTACTGGAGCGACGACACCCTGCCCGACAGCGAGCGCGCGGTATTCGGCGGGCAGAATTTCGGTCGCGGTTATCCCGACGATCAGGCGTCTGGCGACAAGGGCTGGGGCGTGGCGTACGAGGTCAACTACAGCTTCAACCGCGACGGCAACTGGGTGCGCGTCCTGCAACCGTATGTCGTGCTCGACCGCTCGCGCAGCTGGTTCAACGAATTGCCGGTGCGGGCCAACAACCTGTCATCGACGGCGATCGGGCTGCGGTTTGGCGATGCCAAGTACTACAACATTGCGCTGGAGGCGGCGAAGGCCATGTCGGATGAAGCACTGGATACGTTCAATCGCAAGCCTCGGTACAGCATTAGTTTCAGCTATCAGTTGTAGGACCGGGATTGCACTCCGCGCCTGAGTCAAAACAACTGTCGGAGCGAGCCTGTTCGCGAAGGCGCTGGATCAGCCAACCGTTCTGTTGACTGACACACCGTCTTCGCGAGCAGGCTCGCTCCCACAGGTTTTACGTGATGCGGATCAGAACGCGTAACGCACCTTCGCGGTAAAGCCGTCGGCATTGAAACCGCTGGCCGTTACGTAGTTGTACGAACCGCCGACACTCCACGCGCCCATCCGGTAGTTGGCGCTTAGGCCCAATTCATAGCTGTCGCGCACGGGTGTGGTGCCACGGCTGGTGAATGAGTCGCCGCCGAGTACGAACGATGAGGAGGTCGCCACCTTGTCGCCAATCACGTCATGCCAGGCCATGACTTTCGCTTCAGGTTCCAGTCTGCCGGTGCCGAGCGCAAAATCCGCGGCCAGGCGCGCACCGAAGCCCATCTCACCGACTTCGTAGCGCTGGCTGCCGACATTCAATGCTGCCGAACTGCCCTTCTCGCGATACGACTCCATGCCGACGTTGGCGTAACGCGCACCAACCTGCGGCTCCAGCACCACACCCGGGGTCAGGCGCAGGGTATAACCGGCCAAGGCACTGACGCCGAATACATCGCTGTCGTAATCGCCTTTGGCGCGGGTGCCGGCGATGTAGCGTTTGGATTCGTTGTCGTTCCAGCCGTACATCAGCGAAGCGTCGACGAACCAGTTGTCATGCGTCCAGTTGCTGTAGACCGTCAGCGCGTGGCCGGTCACTTTGGTTTTGCTGCCGAGATCGGATTTCACGTCGGTGTCGAGGTAGCTGTAAGCCAGACCGATCGATGTGTCGGCGTTCAACTGACCGTCGGCGCCGACGGCAATCCCGTGGCTGTCGGCGTCATAACCGGCGACACCGCGACGGGCATCCTGATCGGCATCGCTGCTGATGGCTTGCAGCCAGACGCCTTTTTCCGGGGCGACGGTGGTCGTACGTGCACGATTGGCGCGGTCGTTGATCACGTCGGAAACCAGCGTCTGGCTGTTGGCGGCGGCGTGCAGCACGCCACGGCTGACGTCCGGGCCGAGTGTCTCGGCCAGCCGCGCCATTTGCGTGTCGGTGTCGGCATTGGCGAACGCCTGGAACACCGGATCCTGCTCACCAAGACGTGACATCAGCGAGGCCGACAGTCCGACCAGCGCAGAAGCAGCGTTTTGGCTGCCGCCGGCATCGAGGGTATTTTGCGTCAACACATCTTGCGACTTGGTGCTGACCAGCGCCTTAACGTCGTTACCTTCAACGCCATAGCTTTTGACTTCGAGCAATGCCGAAGACGACTCAACCGTAAGGTTTTCGCCGCCGATCAGATTGCCCGAACGGATCAACGTGTAACGGTTGCCACCGGCGGCCGTGCGAAAATCGCTGGAGCGCGCCTGCAATTGCACATGACCGCCCGGCGCGATCTCGGTGGTGCCGGTGACGGTCAGAATCGCCCGGTTGATGTCGGTGTCATTGCCGACCGACATCGCAATCACCGAGTCCGCTTCTTCCATGTCCAGATCGCCGACGATCGTGGTGTGCGCCCGCGCCAGGGTCAGAGTGCCTTCTTGTACCGTGACGTAACCGGACTTGATCGTCGCACCATCGAAGTTGACCTCGCCATCAATCGACACCCCGGAAAGGCCCAGCAAGTCGCCTTTGACATCGCCGTTATTCCAGTAAAAGTAACTCAGGCCATCGTCCACTTGAATGGCCGCCGTACCGCCCTCGATCATGCCGTATGACTGAACAATGTTGAGCGGACCTTGTCCTGCGGGCTGGTTGTACACATGAATGCCGATGCTCTCCCCGTATACGTTGCCGTAGTTGTAGAGACCGTATTGGCTCGCATTCGATGCAGACACAAGCTGCACCCCGTTCAACACCAAAGCTTCGGCGCCACTGCCGGTGGCCCTGAGCGTCGACCGGCTCACGACGGCGGCGGACAGTGCGGTGTTTTCCAGATAAAGGCCACGGGCGTTGGTGCCGCTGACGACGATGGGGCCGGAGTTGATCACACCGCGGCCAAACGAAGTGTCGATCAGCGCAACCCCGGTGGCGTTATTGCCGCTCACCGTGATTGGACCTGAGTTCATGAAGGTGCCACGAACCGGAGTGTCCTTCAGCGCGATACCCGTCGATTCACCGCTGGCAGCCAGGCCATTGACCGTGACCGAACCCTCGTTGCTGAAGTTGTAGCCGAGCTGCGCCCACGACACGCCCGCCGCTGGCGCTATGTCGATCCCGACACCGTGGGTGGCGCCATCGATGGTGATCCTGGCCTTGTTGACGATTTCGCTATTGACCGACAAACCGGTGAACCGCGCCGCGCTGGTCATCGCCGACGAAGAGCTTTCCACAACATTCGCCGTGCCCACGAGATTCAGAAAATCGTACGTCTGCTTGACGCTGACCAATGGCCCCGTGCCCAGATCGTAATTGAGCGTGACAGCGCCGACACCCGGAGCCTGAACAACGGCAGCCGCCACAGAAAGCGCCAGCAAAGAGCGGCGCAGACAAGAAGTATTCAAACGAGATTCCCTTCCAAAACATGAAAAACAGTTTCAGCAGGGTTCACGTATTCATTCAGGCATCCCTACCGGCCCGCCAGGTGTCCTGGCTCGGGCGCGGGGAATGTACACGAGCCATCACTTTGACACCATCAAAAAGTCAAAGAAATGACGTCAAATATTCAAAGAAACCGACCAACTGTCAGTCCGCAATCGCGAGCAGGCTCACTCCCACAGAAAAACAAACGCAAGAACAGCGCAAATCGCACATCCCTTCTGCTCCTCACCACTCAACAGGATGAGCGTTAGCTCGGCTGCAGCTCTTGATCTGCTGGCCCCTTCGGCAGGCTGAGTGGAGGGATTGATCCGGGGGTAGGCGCGCAGCGCCGTTCGACGAAGTCGAACACATCGAAAGGAGGTGCAGCGAAGCAAACCGGAAGCGATGCCCCGGGATCGATCCCGGAACGAAGGAACCCCGAGCCCCAGCGAGGGGCCGAACGCCGGGGCCCAGCCTTTTGGTTACTTTTTGGCGTCTGAAAAAGTGACCCGCTGTAAGAGCGGAACCGCCAGCCGCAACACCCGCAGCAACGGATATTCACCAAAAACACCCAAAGCACGGTCGGCCCAAAGGCCGCCGAGTTCAACCTCAGCCAACCTGAACCTTAGGCTTGGGAAACAGATTATCCAAAGTCTCCAACAACCTGACGTGATAAATCGGCTTGCGAAACAGATCCAGCACCTGCAACCGCAACATGTCGCTGACATCCTCCATATCCGCATGCCCCGACGTCACAATCACCGGCAAATGCTGCCGAGAAGTATGCTCACGCAAGCGCTTGATCAACGACATCCCGGACTCCTCCGGCATACGCAAATCAGTAATCACCAACGCGATATCCGGATACCGCGTCAGATGATGCAACGCCAGCTTCACCGACGTCGCCGTATGGCAAGTAAACCCTTCACCCTCCAGCAACTCTGCCAGCTCCAGCAACGCGTCCTCTTCATCGTCAACCAGAAGCAACTGTTGGCGCGGCAGCGAGGAAGCAGTCATGGGCAATCCCTGAAAACTGAAAGTGAACCCGAGTGTAGCGCGGCATCAACCAGGCAGCAGTTTCATTCAACTCAGGGCGGCGGTGCGGGGGCCGTCACGGCAGTGCCGCCCAGTGCCACCAGCAAATTGTTGAACATCACCAGTACCCTGGCGCCAACGGGGGTGACGAACACGATGACCACCACCGCCACCATCGCCACGACAATCGCATACTCGATTGCCGACGCGGCTTCAGTACTGGCAAAGAAGCCGCGGACACGCACTTTCAAATAATCAAAGAGCATCGCCATTCTCCTTGCCAGTCAGGGCCTGGTTACCGCTGTGCCACCCAGCCCGGTCAGAATATTGTTGAAGTAAGCCAACACGCGGTTACCCAGCGGCGTGACGAAAGCCACCACGACCACGGCAACCATCGCCACCACGATCGCATATTCGATCGCCGACGCGGCTTCTTCGTTTTTGACCAGCAAACGGACTCTGGCCATCAAATAATCGAGGATCATCCGACACATACGACTACTCCTTTGCGCCTGTGGCGCCCATGTCACGCTGCTGCGGTAAAAACCACCGTGCCATTTGAGCATTGTCAACAAAGCCCCACCCAACAACTGTAAGAACGGATTAATCACAAAGGATTAATCACATCGCGAAGTTGCCGATGGCTGCTGTTAATTGGCCAAGACTCATACTTTAGTGGGTTATTTTCCTGTCACTAATGGCGTTTTGGCTCGAATCAGCTAGCGTGGAAATAGCGAAATAGTTGCATGTTCATAGCTGCCAGATTGGGAACTTCTCTCGTTAGCAAGTGCAGTGGGTAGTGCAGCAGGAAAGGGAGAGCCGTCATGAACAGTCGCGTCACCATGGGCCTTGCAGCCATCCTTATGCTTGGAGCGATCTTTGTCGGTTACTGGGGGCTGGTGCTCAGTCGTCAACCGGCACCCGTCGCCGAAGCGCCCGTTGCCCCAGCCGTCACCGTTGAAAAAACTGTCGCGATCGCCGAAGACCAGACCCGCCAACCGGTGCTGGTGTTGCTGCACGACGTGCCGCCCTTCACCGCGCTGACCGCTGCCGATGTCGCGGTGGAAAAACTGCGCAGTGCACCGGCCGGCAGCTTGAGCAACGTCGACCAGGCCGTCGGCCGTACGCCGTGGCGGCAGCTCAGCGCCGGCACTTGGCTGAACGATGAAAGCTTCACTGCCGGCGGCTCACTGGCACGCATGATTCACAGTGATGAACGCGCCCTCACCGTGGCCGTCGACGAAGTGATCGGCGCGGCCGGGCAACTGATCCCCGGCGATTACGTCGATGTGCTGCTGTATCTGCGCCAGGACACCAGCAACCTCGAACAGTCGGCGCAGATCGTCGTCCCGGCCATGCGCGTGCTCGGGGTTGGCGATCAATATGGACTGACCAACGACGGCCAACCGGCCTCGCCGGCCCTGAGCGCCGAGGAAAAACTCAAACAGGATCAACGCCGCATCGCCGCGCGCACCGTGGTGCTGGCGGTGCCGGAACAACTGCTCAGCCGACTGATGCTGGCAACGCAAGTCGGCACCTTGCGTCTGGCCGTACGCAGCAGCGAAGAACAACGCCTGGCCAAATACTGGGCCGGCGAAACTCAGGCGCCGGCACATCTGAACACTGCCAACAGCCAACTCTTCCAGTTCACCCAACTGGCCTTGGGCACCGGGCCGAAAGCGCCTTCCAGCGGTGGTTCCGGCGCAGCCCCGAAGCCTGCCGTGGAAATCATTCGCGGCAATCAGATCACCCAACAAAACCCATGACAGCGCAAGGATCCAAGGGCATGCAGAGTCGTTTCAGGCCGACATTCAAACCCATGTTGTGCGCCCTGTTACTGATGGGACTGTCGATGGACGCCGCGTTGGCGGCGGTCGGCAATTGCTCGGCACTCGGGCGCATGCCGCCAGTGATCGAAATCGGCGAAGGCTTTCAGCAGGACGTGCAATCGCCAGTGGCGATCACTCGTCTGGCCATTGGCGACCCGAAAATCGCCGACGTGCACGCCAACGGCAGCTCGTCCTTTCTGCTCACCGGTGTTGCACCCGGCGCCACCAGCCTGATGGTCTGGACGTCGTGTTCGAGCGAGCCGCGCCAGAGCATGGTCTTTGTTCAGGGCGCCGCCACTGCCGCCATGACCGGCACCCTGCCCTCGGATGACCCGAACCTGCCGTCCCAGGTGCAGACCGATATCCGGTTCGTCGAAGTCAGCCGCACCAAACTCAAGGAAGCCACCGCTTCACTGATCGGTACGCGTGGCAATTTCCTCTTCGGTTCGCCCGGCACCCTGCCGCCGATTGACGGGGTGCCGCAGCCCCGCCTGCCGGTGGACAACTCGCTGTTCAACTTCTCGTGGATCGGCGGCAAGACCATGGCGATCATCAACGCGCTGGAAACCAGCGGCTTTGCCTACACCCTCGCGCGGCCGAGTCTGGTCGCGCTGAACGGCCAGAGCGCAAGCTTTCTCGCCGGTGGTGAAATACCGATTCCGGTGCCCAGTTCCGGCAGCGACAGCGTCTCGATCGAATACAAGGAGTTCGGCATCCGCCTGACCCTGACGCCGACCATCATCGGCCGTGATCGCATCGCGTTGAAGGTCGCCCCGGAAGTTAGCGAACTCGACTTCAGCAATGCTGTACAAATCGCCGGCACCACCGTGCCGGCCCTGACCATCCGCCGCACCGACACCAGCGTGTCGCTGGGCGATGGCGAAAGCTTCGTCATCAGCGGCCTGATCAGCACCACCAACAGCTCGCAAGTGAACAAGTTTCCCGGCCTCGGCGATATCCCGGTGCTCGGCGCCTTTTTCAAAGGCTCGCAGATCAAACGCGAAGAGCGCGAATTGCTGATGATCGTCACTCCGCATCTGGTGCAGCCATTGGCCGCCGATGCCCAACTGCCGTCGTTGCCCGGCGAGAAACTGCGCAATTACGACCCGAATTTCTACCGCATGTTCTTCCTGGAAAACGGCAACTTCGACAAGCGCAGCGGGTTATCGCAATGAGCCAGAGCCTGAGCCAGACCTTTCTTGCCATCACCCGCAACAGCACCGATCTGGAGTGGCTGCAAGGCGCGCTCGCGCCGCTCGGTCAGGTGGTCAGCGCCGGTGGCGGCAGCCTCGACGAACTGCTGGCGCTGGTCGACGTCACCTTTGCCAGCCTGGTGTTCGTCGGCCTTGATCGCGAGCATGTGGTCGCCCAGAGCGCGCTGATCGAAGGCGCGCTGGAGGCCAAACCAATGCTGGCAATCGTCGCCCTCGGCGACGGCATGGACAATCAACTGGTGCTCAATGCCATGCGCGCCGGTGCGCGCGATTTTGTCGCCTACGGATCGCGCTCCAGTGAAGTCGCCGGGCTGGTGCGGCGCTTGAGCAAACGCCTGCCACCCGTGGCGCAGAACACGCAACTGGGTGGCCTCACGGTCATGTATGGCGTGCAGAGCAGTTCGGACGGCGCATTGCTCGCTAACCACATGGCATTGGTGGTGCAAAAGAGCGGTCAGCAGACCTTGTTGCTTGATCTCGGTTTGCCGCGCGGTGACAGCCTCGCCCTGCTCGGGCTGGAGAGCTCGTTCCACTTCGGCGATGCCTTGCGCCACTTGCGAAGGCTCGACGCCACGCTGATCGACAGCGCCTTCACCAGCGCCGAAGCCGGCCTGCGTATTCTTGCTTATGCCAGCAACGATGAGCCGCTGGAGAGCACCAGCGCCGCCGAGCTGTACATGTTGCTCAGCGCCTTGCGCCAGCACTTTCAGCACATCGTGGTGAACCTCACCGGGCAGACCGACAGCGAAGCCTTGCGCACCTTCGTCAGCCATTGCGACAAGTTGCTCTGGTACACCGACCAGAACGTGCTCAACTGCCGACGCAACCTCGCAGTGCTCAATCTGTGGCGGGAAAAAGGCATGAAACTCGACCACGGGCGCCTGCTGATCGACCGCTACCTGAGCAACGTCGCGCCCAACTCGGAAACCCTCGGCAAGACCTTCAATCTGGAAGTGATCGCCACACTGGCCCTCACCCCGGAAGTGCGCCTTAACGCCAAAAACCAGGGCGTCAGCCTATTCGAACTGGCCCCGCGCGAAAAGCTCACGCAGAGCCTGCGCGCGCTCGGCGAACGTCTGGCGAAACGCTCCGAAGGCCTGGCCAAGCCTAAAGTCACTTGGTTCGACCGCTTGCGAGGCACCTCATGAGCGCAGAAAAACTCTTCGGTGCGGCGCCCCGCAGTGGCGTCGGCAACAGCGATCACGAAGGCCTGAAACTGGTCCTGCATCGCTACATCATCGACGCCTTGGAAGAGTCCGGGAAAAACCTGCTGGAAGGTTCACGCCAACAACTCGCGCAATTTGTCACCGACAAAGTCGCCGAATACATCGCGCGTTTGCACCTGGCGATTTCTCGCTACGAAATGGAGCGGCTGGCCGAAGAGATCGTCGACGAACTCACCGGTTTCGGCCCGCTGGAGGTGTTGCTGCGCGATCAGTCAGTGACCGAAATTCTGGTCAACGGGCCGCACCGGGTGTTCATCGAACGCGACGGTGTGCTGCACCAGAGTGACCTGCGGTTTATCGATGCGCATCACGTCGAACGGGTGATGCAGCGCATCCTCGCGCCGCTCGGCCGGCGCCTTGACGAGTCTTCGCCGATGGTCGATGCACGCCTGCCGGATGGCAGCCGGGTCAACGCGATCATTCCGCCGATTGCTCTCGACGGGCCGTGCCTGTCGATCCGCAAATTTCGCAAGGACATGCTCAAGAGCACCGACCTGATGGCCATGCAAACCATCGACCTGCCGATCTTCGAGTTTTTCCAGGATGCCGTCGGCAAGCGCTGCAACATCCTCATCAGCGGCGGCACCGGCACCGGCAAAACCACGCTACTGAATATTCTCAGCCAGTTGATCAATCCGCACGAACGTCTGGTGACCATCGAAGACGTCGCCGAATTGCAGCTCGGGCACCCGCACGTGGTGCGCTTGGAAACCCGGCCGCCGAACGCCGAAGGCCACGGTGAAGTGAAGGCCAGCGACCTGATTCGCAACGCTTTGCGGATGCGCCCCGACCGGATCATTCTCGGCGAGATTCGCGGTGTCGAAGTGGTCGACGTACTCACGGCGATGAACACCGGTCACGACGGTTCGATGAGCACCGTGCACGCCAACAACGCCCAGGATGCCCTGCTGCGTCTGGAGACACTGGTCGGCCTGACGGGTCGCTCCATCGCCGAGCGCACCCTGCGCCAGATGATCTGCGCCGCCCTCGACGTGATCATCCAGCTGACGCGCATGCCTGACGGGCGCCGCTGCGTCAGTGAGGTGGTGGAAGTGGTCGGTATTCGCGAAGACGTCTACGTCACCAACACCCTGTTCCGCCTCGACCGCCGCACAGGCTTTGGTTTCCTGCGCGAAGCGATCAACCCGGCCGGCGACAAGCTGCGCCACGAGGCGCATCTGGGCTGACGCAAGGAGCTGCGAGCATGCTGGGACCGATCATTCTCATCGTTATCTGCCTGATGTTGCTCGGGCTGTCGATTCGCCTGTTCCTGCAAGGTTTGCGCAAGACTGCCACGGAAAAAGTCCTCAACCGACTCGCCGCCGGACAACCGCAACTGGCGCCTGAAAAACCTGTGTGGGTTGGACTGGAACGGATGTTTCTGCGCGCCGGGCTGGGCCGTCCGACCGAACGTTTCGGCCTGTGGCTGAGCCTGTGGGCGCTCGCGATGGCGCTGGGTTATTTCCTCGCCGACTGGGTTGGCCTGCTGCTGATGGTCGTTGTTCCGCCACTGGTGCTGCGACTGTATATCGCCTTCCTTTACCAGCGCCGAATCAAACGCATGATCGAGCAACTGCCGCAATTACTTGATCACACCGTACGCAGCCTGAAGTCCGGGCGCACCCTGAGCGACGCGGTCATGGGCGGCATTGAAGCCAGCGAAGATCCGTTGAAAAAAGCCATGGGCCGGGTCCAGCGCAACGTGCAACTGGGGGTGAACTTGCCGGATGCCGTCAGCGACTTTGCCGAACTGTACGAACAGGACGAACTGCGCATGTTCGCCCTCGGCCTGAAGGTCAATCATCGCTACGGCGGCAACGCCAGCGAGCTGCTGGAGAACCTGATCAAACTGATCCGCGAACGTGACCAAGGCGCGCGGCAACTGCGCGCCCTCACCGGCGAAACCCGCATGACCGCGTGGGTGCTCGGCGCGCTGCCATTGTTGCTGGTGAGTTACTTCATGCTAACCAACCCCGGCTACATGCTCGGCATGTGGAACGACGCGAGCGGGCAGCACATGCTGATCAGCGCCGCCGTGTTGCAAGTGTTTGGAAGCCTGGCGCTGTGGCGCATGTTGCGGAGCGTCTGACATGGTCTACCTCGCCGCTCTCATGTTGCTGCTCGGCGCCCTGCTACTCGTGGTCAATCACTTGCTGACCGAACGGCGTCGAGTGCGTCAGGTCAATCAGCGCTTGCAAGGGCATCTGGTGCGTGAAAACCGCTTCGGCAGCTGGCTGCGCGCACTGGGCGGCAGTAAGTTCGGACAACGCTCGGTGAGCATCGACAGCGAAACCCAGACCCTGCTCAACCGCATCGGCTGGCGCCGCGCCAACGAGCGGGCGCTGTACGCCGCCTGCCAGATCGGCACGCCGCTGCTGACATTGGGTTTGGCGATTTTTCTGCAAGAGGTGTTTTTCCCGCAGGCTGACAACCGCTGGATCGTGCCGATGCTCGCCGCCGGCGGCGGCTACCTGCTGCCCAAACGCTTGCTAGCCTATGCGGCGGCACGCCGGCAGAAAACCATCGCCGTGGAGGTGTCGACGTTCATTCCGCTGCTGCGCATCCTGTTCGAATCCGGCATGGCCGTTGAACAAGCCCTGCGTGTACTCAGCATCGAAGCGCAAAAATTGTTGCCGGAACTGACCAGCGAACTGCGCCTGATTCTGACTCGTGTCGACTCCGGTCTGGAGCTCGGCCAGGAGTTGAACAAAGCCGCGGTGATGCTCGCCGTGGACGAATTCAGTGACACCTGCGTGATCCTGCAGCAACTGATTCAACAGGGCGGCGGCGCGATGAAATCGCTGCTGGCGCTCAAGCAACTGCTGGACGACCGGCGCCTGACGCGCCTGCAGGAATACATCTCGAAAATGTCGGCGAAGATGTCGGTGGTGATGATGCTGTTTCTGTTTCCGGCATTGTTGATCGTACTCGCCGGCCCGGGCTTCACCGCGATTGCCCGGGCATTTGCAAACTGACCTTGCTCATGGAGAGCGTTTGATGAAAGTACTGATAGTCATGGTAACTCTGTTGCTGCTCGGCGGTTGCGCCACCGACGGCCAGGCACCTTGGACAACACTGCTGGCACCGAGCAGTTGCAGCAAAATGACCCAGGAGCAGGAACTGGCCCTGAACCTCGCGGACGACCTGGCCAACGACGGCAAACTGCACGCCAGCCTGGCCAACCTGCAAAGCCTGCCGGACAACATCAGCGAAGTGCGCCTGCGCAAGGCCAAGGTCTATCGTCTGCTCGGCCGCAGCGAAGCCGAGCCGCTGTACCGCGGCCTGCTCGGCGGCTGCCTGACCGCCGAAGCCGAACACGGTCTCGGCCAGCTCTACGCTGCTCGCGGCGACAACGGCCAAGCCCAGGCTCACCTGCAACGCGCCGCCCGCTTGGCCCCCACCGACGAAAAAATCCGCAACGACCTCGGCGTGGTCTACCTCAACCAGCTGCGCCTGAACGACGCTCGTTTCGAGTTCCTCACCGCCATCGAACTCAAGCAGAACAACCAACTGGCAACGCTGAACATGGTCACCCTGCTGCTGTATCAGAACGACTGGCCACAAGCCGCCGAAATCGTCAGCCGCGCCAAACTGACCCCGCAACAATTCACCGAAGCCCAGGAACGCGCAGAAAAACTCAAAACCCCGGTCAAGGCCAAACCGGCCACCAGCAACCAAGTGGCCGCCGTCGCCGACCCGTTGCCGTCATCGCTCAAGTAAGGAGACAGCCATGCATCCCTTCAAAGGTCTGTGCTACTTGACCCTGCTCAGCCTGCCTCTCAGCGCCGCCGCCATCGACGCTGGCCCCGCCTCGGCGCAACAACAGGAAACCGAAGGCTGGCTGGTCCTGCAAAGCCGCAACAAAGCCGCATCGCCCAAGCCACAAACGGCGACCGCGACCGAACGGGATCTGGCGATGCAGCGCTGGTTGAAGAAGTACAAATATGAGATTCCGGATTTTTATGATCCAGATGCGGGTGGGAAGATCGAGAGCAAGAATTAGTGAGGCGCTGACCTTGCGAGCGCTTTCGCGAGCAGGCTCGCTCCCACAGGTAGATTGCATTTCAAAATGTGGGAGCGAGCCTGCTCGCGAAGAACGATGACGCAGTGTGGCTGCCAGATCAGGTCTGCGGATCTACCCGATCCAATGCCCGGTTTACTGCCAGCTCGGCCAGCATGACGATCTGCTGAATCGCCAGCGCCGTATTGCGTTCCGGCCGGGCCAACTGATCGGCAAAGTTACCCGCCAGCGTGTTGGCCGAAGCCAGGGATTCGCAGGCGTGGGCGAGCAGGCTTTCGGTATCGATTTTCGGGTGGATGAGGAACATCGTGGCGGATTGGTGGGGTTTCGCGGGTTCTGGGCAGAGGTAGAAATCGAGGGCGCGTTTGATGGCTTCGCGGTTTTTGGCGAGGTTGTCGACGCGGATGGCTTCTTCGAGCGGGGTGATGGGTTCGATGGGTGGGTCGGGGATCAGTTTGTCCATTGAAACAACTCCAAAGTCTTTGCCGCCACCCACTGCCATTCTCACGGGGCAATAGGTGGCAGCTATATGCGGGGTGAGAATACCGGTTATGGACACCCGGCCAGACCGAAGTCTGCCCGCACACAGCCGCCATGACACATTGCAGACAGCAGACAAGCTGGCGGCGATTATGCGTGCACAAAGACTTGATGACCATAAATTGCCGGGTTCTCACACCCGATCACTGAGTGTTCAGCGACAGCCAGAGACTAGAGAGCGCACGTCCGACGGACAACCTGAAAACAGTGTAGGAAGGTTCCGGTTATCTGCCACAAAATTAAACAGCCAAAAGCCAACCCTCACCCTAGCCCTCTCCCGGAGGGAGAGGGGAC
>NZ_CDROCK010000051.1:0-54611 GCF_977020205.1 Pseudomonas sp. AIG
TTATGTCGATCGGTGAATCCGGCCCGACAGCGGGCACCGCCTCTTCCACGCGACGCTTGGGCGCCGCCGTTCTCGGCCTGCTTCACAGCCATGTCGAATTGTTCGGCATCGAATTGCAGGAGCAGAAATCACGTACCGTCAGCCTGCTGCTGTTCGCAGGCCTGGCCCTGGTCTTTGCCCTGTTGTTGCTGGTGGGTTTATCGACATTGGTGATGATCGTGTTCTGGGACACCTACCGTCTCGCCGCAATCATCGGCCTGTGCGTGTTTTATACCCTGGCTTCGATCTTCTGCGGGCTGCGTCTCAAGGCTGCGATCTTCGATGAGTCCTCGCCTTTCCACGGCACGCTCGAAGAGCTGGCCAACGACCGGGAGCGCCTGCTGCCATGAGCCTGCCTGAACTGCCACACAACAGCTCGCGTCGGGAAATGCGCAAGGCGTTGATCCGTCTGCGCATGGAAATGCACCGCCAGGAAATCCGTCATGAAGCCGGGCAAGTGCTGCAACCTCTGCATCGCGTGCGCGGCATGACGCAAAACCTGCAAGGTGGCTTCGGCATCAAACACGCGCCATTGTGGGGCGTGGCCGCCGTTACGCTACTGGGCTTTATCACTGGCAAAGGCGCGAAAAGCGGCGGCGTCGGCGGTTTTAGCCGTTTGATCAGGCTCGGCACCAGCCTCGGGCCGCTGATCAAACTGGTCATGCAAAGTTCGGCCAAACGCTGAACAGATACATCTGGCTACATTCTTGCAATACCGGCGGGATGAACCTCTTTATCCGGAGGTTCAATCCCGTGCGCCTACCCGGTCGACGGGGTTCAATCAGAACAAGAACGACTAAGGAGGCCCCGTGATCGACGGGCAACCGCTCGCCTGCTTTCAACCTTTCATCGATACCGCCACGGGACGCATTGCAGGCGTTGAAGCGTTGGGTCGCCTGCGCCAGGCCGACGGCCAACTGAGTTCGGTCGGGCCATTGTTCGCCGACCCGCGTACGCCCGCCATTGCCCTGCGCCGCCTCGACCGGCAGATCCGCGACAACGCCTTGAGCCGCCTGCATGAAGCGCCGGCAGACTGGTTTCTCAGCCTGAACATGTCGCCGCGCTGGATCAGTCGTCTGCGCGCCGATCAGGCCCTGCCCAGCCTCAAGCAGCTGGCGCGCTACAACATCGATCCGCAACGCATTGTTTTCGAGATCACCGAACTGGGCGGCAATGGTCAACGTCTGGCGGAAGTCGTCGCACGTTATCGCCAGGCGGGAGCGAGAATCGCCATCGACGACTTTGGTGCTGGCTACTCGCAATTGGACCGTGTGCTGGCGCTGCAACCGGACATTCTCAAACTCGACATGCGTTTGTTTCAGGCCGCAGCGCTGGGCGGGCCGAGCAGCGACGTGGTCAAGGCCCTGGCGCAGATGGCCGAGAAGACCGGCTGCTGGATCATTGCCGAAGGCGTCGAGACCGAAGCGCAATTGAATTTCGCTCTGGAATGCGGATCGCGCTACGTGCAGGGATTCCTGTTCGCGCGGGCACAAGAGGCGTTCTTTCCCACCGACGCCTTTGTGCAACGCTTCGCCGAGCTGCGCCAGCGCTATGTTCGACAGAAACTCGCGGAGCGCGGGCGGCTGATGCAAATGCGCCAGCAACTCGCCGAACTGATGTCGATCCTGCAAGCCTGGGCTCAGGCACACGCACCGTTGAGCGCATTGCCGCAACTGGACGCCTTCCCCTGGTTGCTGCGTTTTTATCAATGCGATCGCCACGGCACGCAACTGACGCCCAATCTGGAATGGCGACAGCATGGCTGGGTCGCCGACAATCGTTATCTGGGGCACAACTGGTCGTGGCGCCCGTATTTCTATCATTTGCTCGCCGAAGGCTGGGAGGAGCGGCGTTTGACGCTCTCCAATACCTATCGCGATGCCACCAGCAATCAGTACTGCCTGACGGCCGGGCAGTTTTTCGACAACGGCGAGCGTTTGCTGTTGATCGACATCGACGCGGCGGGGCTGTAGTTCCGCTTGCAGGGGCGGGCGTGAACCGGGAAGCTAGCGGTCAACGCCCCCAGTCACCTGACGGAGAGAATCAGCCTTGGATTGGCACACCCTGCTCAACCGCGAACGCCTCGGCAAGCCGCTGCACAGCCCGCAAGAACTTGGCCGCAGCCCTTTCCACAAAGACCATGACCGCATCATTTTCTCCGGCGCCTTCCGCCGTCTCGGGCGCAAGACTCAAGTGCACCCCGTCACCAGCAACGACCACATACACACGCGCCTGACCCATTCGCTGGAAGTCAGTTGCGTCGGCCGTTCGCTGGGCATGCGGGTAGGCGAAACCCTGCGCAGTGCCTTGCCCGAATGGTGCGACCCGGCCGACCTCGGCATGGTCGTGCAATCGGCGTGTCTGGCCCACGACATCGGTAATCCGCCGTTCGGCCATTCCGGCGAAGACGCCATTCGCCACTGGTTCCAGCAGGCCGCCGGACGTGGCTGGCTCGACGGCATGAGCGACGCCGAACGCGGTGACTTCCTCAACTTCGAAGGCAACGCCCAAGGCTTCCGCGTGCTCACTCAGCTGGAGTACCACCAGTTCGACGGCGGCACACGGCTGACCTACGCCACCCTCGGCACTTACCTGAAATACCCGTGGACCGCGCGCCACGCCGATTCGCTTGGCTACAAGAAACACAAATTCGGCTGCTACCAGAGCGAGCTGCCGCTGCTTGAGCAAATCGCCCACAAACTGGGCCTGCCGCAAATCGAAGACCAACGCTGGGCACGGCATCCGCTGGTGTACCTGATGGAGGCCGCCGACGACATCTGCTACGCGCTGATCGATCTGGAAGACGGCCTCGAGATGGAGCTGCTGGAATACGCCGAAGTCGAATCATTGCTGCTCGGGCTGGTGGGCGATGATCTGCCGGAAACCTATCGTCAGCTCGGCCCGCAGGATTCGCGGCGACGCAAACTGGCGATCCTGCGCGGCAAGGCCATCGAGCATTTGACCAACGCTGCGGCGCGGGCCTTTGTCGAACAACAAGACGCACTGCTCGCTGGCACACTGCACGGCGATCTGGTCGAGCACATGCACGGCCCGGCCAAGCGTTGCGTGTTGAATGCCAAGGACATCGCCCGCAAGAAAATCTTTCAGGACAAACGCAAAACCCTGCATGAAATCGGCGCCTACACGACATTGGAGATTCTGCTCAATTCGTTTTGCGGCGCGGCGCTGGAACAACACAACGGTCGTACGCCTTCGTTCAAAAGCCGGCGCATTCTCGATTTGCTGGGCAGCAACGCACCGGATCCGCAGGGTTCGCTGCACACATCGTTTCTGCGCATGATCGACTTTATTGCCGGCATGACCGACAGTTACGCCAGCGATATGGCGCTGGAAATGACCGGTCGCTCCAGTCACTGATCCATTGCACGCGAGCGGCTATTGACATTGGTCGCTCGCAGGCATTGCACTCATTCTCGCCAACCGAGTATTCAGCAACTTTAAACATCTATAAAAAGCCATTGACAGCCCGCACTTGCAAATCAATCAAGGCAAACTATAAGCCCGTTCAAATCCTGTACTTCCTTACGTCAAACCTAGTTAGGCCGTAGTCCGTTTCTTCATTACTTGTAGGAATAATCCGATAACGTGACTGAAGCCATGTCACTTCATGCGAGTGCTCATTCAACTGAGCTAAGGTGCGCGCTTTATTCGTGCTTGCATGGGATTTGATTATGAACTCCGTTTTTATTGTCGACGATCACCCGGTCATCCGTCTCGCCGTTCGAATGCTGCTGGAGCATGAAGGTTACAAGGTCGTCGGCGAAACCGATAACGGCGTCGATGCCATGCAAATGGTGCGCGAATGCATGCCCGACCTGGTCATCCTCGATGTAAGCATTCCCAAGCTGGATGGCCTGGAAGTACTGGCCCGCTTCAACGCCATGGGTTCCCCGCTGAAAATCCTGATTCTGACGGCACAGTGTCCAACGCTGTTCGGCATTCGCTGCATGCAATCCGGCGCATCGGGTTATGTCTGTAAACAGGAAGACTTGAGCGAACTGGTCAGTGCGATCAAAGCGGTACTTTCCGGTTACAACTATTTCCCCAGTCAGGCATTAAACCCGGTACGCAGTGACGACATTCGTTTTGCCGAACTTGAATTGTTCAAATCCGTCAATGATCGCGAGTTAATGGTCCTGCAACTGTTCGCCCAGGGTCGCACTAACAAGGAAATCGCCAAGGGCATGTTTCTGAGCAATAAAACCGTCAGCACTTACAAAAAACGCCTGATGCAAAAACTCAAGGCCAAATCCCTTGTAGAACTTATCGAGATGGCCAAACGAAACGCACTCGTGTGAGAGCCCGCATGCCCAGCCGTTTAAAGGACTATTTAATTGCGTTGAGTGCAGGCATTTGCCTGAGCACCAACGTGTTCGCCATGCCCGGCGCATCATCGGACTATGCCTTGCTCAGCCGGTCGGCGAACGAACCGGTGCCGGTCACGCTTGAACACTCCCAACGGCAATGGTTGCTTGAACGCAACGAACTGGTTCTGGGTACCTCCGCGCCCGACTACCCGCCTTTTGACATGACGGCCAGTGGCAAGGATTACGAAGGTCTGACGGCCGACTACGCCGGGCTCCTCGGCCAGGCCACCGGATTGCCGATCCGGGTGCAGCGATTCCCCTCTCGGGATGCTGCCATTCGCGCACTGGTCGATGGCCAGATCGACCTGCTCGGTACCGCGAACGGCTTCGAAGCGGGCAATGCCAACCTCGCGCTGTCGACCCCCTATGCCATTGACCTGCCGGTGCTGGTCACTCGCGAAGACGAAACCCGCTCACTCACCGAAGGCCTGGCGGGCCTGCGGCTGAGCATGGTCTATCACTATTTGCCAATACCCGAAGTCAAGGCGCTGTATCCCAAAGCGCTCATTACCTGCTACCCCTCCTACCAGAATGCGATCAACGCCGTAGCGTTCGACCAGGCCGATGTATTCCTTGGCGACACCCTTTCAACTCACTACATGATCAATAAGGGTTATTTGAACAATGTGCGCATGGCCAACTTCGGCAAGCAGGAGGCTCAGGGATTCAGCTTCGCCGTGCGCCGCAACAACCCGCAACTGTTGGCCATCATCGACATTGTGCTCAACGCTGTGCCGGCCAGTGAGCGCGACAATATTGCCAAGCGCTGGGGCGCTGGCAGTGACCTGCTGCTTACCGACCAGAAACTGCAACTGACCCAGCGCGAAGAAGCGTGGCTCAAACAGCATCCCGTCATCAGTGTGGTGGTGAATGAAGCGTTCGCGCCGCTGACGTTCTTTGACAATGACGGCAATTTTCGCGGTATCAGTGCCGACCTGCTCGAACTGATACGCCTGCGCACCGGTCTGCGTTTCGAGATCAGGCGCAGCCGCAACGACGCGGAAATGATCCAGCAGATAGACCGCCATCAAGCCGATCTGATCGCCGCACTGCTGCCAACGGCGGAGCGCGAAAAAGCTCTCAACTTCAGTCGTCCCTATCTGGAAAACTCCTACGTTCTGCTGACTCGCAAAAGCGCCGACGGTCCGACCTATCTGGGCCAGCTCAAAGGCAAACAACTGGCGATTGCCCAAGGCAATCCGATGGTTGAATACCTGCGCCGAGAGTATCCGCGCATCCAGTTGATCGAAACGGCGGATACCTTCAGCGCGGTGTCGCTGCTCGCCGAAGGCCATGTCGACGGTGCGGTGAACTCGCTGGTGATTGCCAACTACTTCATTTCTTCGCGGATCTTTAATCAGGCGCTGCAGATCACCACCACCATCGGCACGGGCCAGGCGGCGTTCTCGCTGGCGACGGCCCGGGACAGCACGGAACTGGCGTCGATCATCAACAAGGCATTGTTGAGCATCGCCCCTGATGAACTGGGCGTGATCAATGGCCGCTGGCGCGGTTACTCCACGACATCTCAGAACATCTGGCACAACTACCAGCGTCTGTTCTACCAGGTGATCATCGGCGCGTGCCTGTTACTGCTGCTGCTATTGGCCTGGAATGCCTACATGCGCCACCAGATCAAACAACGCCAGGCCGCCGAACGCGCGCTGAACGACCAGTTCGAATTCATGCGTTCATTGGTCGACGGCACACCGCATCCGATTTATGTGCGCGACCGCCAGGGGCTTTTGCAAAGTTGCAATGAAAGCTATCTCGAAGCGTTCAATGCCAAACGCGAAGACGTCATCGGCAAAAGCGTCATTGAGGGCACCCTGAGCAACGCCTTCGAGGCTCAGGCTTTTCAGGCCGATTACCAGCGAGTGGTCGCTGAAGGCACACCGATGGTGGTCGACCGGCCTTTGCACATCGGCAACCGACGCCTGACGATCTATCACTGGATATTGCCGTACCGCGACTCCAGCGGCGACGTGAAAGGCATCATTGGCGGCTGGATCGACATCAGCGAACGCCGGCAGTTGTTCGATGAACTGCGCACGGCCAAAGAGCAGGCCGATGAAGCCAATCGGGCGAAAAGCACCTTTCTGGCGACCATGAGTCACGAAATCCGTACGCCGATGAATGCCGTGATCGGCATGCTCGAACTGACGCTCAAACGCATGGATCAACACCATCCGGATCGCTCATCGATCGACACCGCCTATCATTCGGCCAAGGATCTGCTGGGTTTGATCGGCGATATTCTCGACATCGCGCGGATCGAATCCGGGCGCCTCAGTCTTTGCCCGGAACGGGTCAATCTGGTCGACACCGTGACATCTGTGGCAAGAATTTTCGATGGCCTCGCCCGGCAGAAAAACCTCACCCTGCAAGTCATCTTCAATCCGCCGGATCTGGCGGTCGATGTGCATCTGGACCCCCTGCGTTTCAAGCAGGTGCTGTCGAATCTGGTCAGCAATGCGATCAAATTCACCGAACAAGGGCATGTGCGGATCACCCTCGACCTCATGAACACCGATCTCCCCGCCCGCGCCCTGATGCAACTGACCGTACAGGACAGCGGCCTCGGTATCAGTGCCGAGGATCAGCAACGTTTGTTCGAACCGTTTGCCCAGGCGGAAAACAGCAGTCAACAAGGCAGAAGCGGCGCGGGCCTGGGGCTGGTGATCAGCCGCAACCTGTGCGAAATGATGGGCGGGCAACTGCAATTGAGCAGCCAGCCGGGCATCGGCACTCAGGTCTGCGTTTCCCTGGCGCTGGAAACCCTGCCGATTCAACCGAGCACGGCCAAAAGTGAACCGGTGATCAGGACCACGCAGACACCCCTGCGTGTACTGGTGGTGGATGACCATCCGGCGAATCGCTTGTTGATGTGCCAGCAACTGGAGTTTCTCGGTCATCACTTCAGCATCGCCGAGAACGGCTGCAGCGGCCTCGAGGTGTGGAAGGCCGGCCATTTCGATCTGGTGATTGTCGACTGCAACATGCCGTTGATGAATGGCTATGAACTGACCCGTGCCATTCGCCAGCATGAACTGCAGGCGCGCTGCCCGCCCTGCACCGTACTGGGCTTCACGGCCAATGCGCAGCCGGAGGAAATCCAGCGCTGCAAACAATCCGGCATGAACGATTGTCTGTTCAAGCCCCTGAGTCTGAGCCTGCTCAGCCAGTGGGTCGATGGCATCACGCCGACGTCAGCGCCACCGGTCTTCAATCTGCAGAACATGAACATGCTGACCGGTGGCAATCCTGCACAGGCTCGTCGCCTGCTGGCCGAGTTGCTCAAAAGCAGCCGTCTCGACCGCCAGGAACTGCTCGCGCTGTCGCCCGAACAGGATCGCGGGGCGCTGGCGGTGGTCGCTCACAAGATCAAGGGGGCGGCGCGTATCGCTCAGGCGTCACGCGTGATCGAGTGTTGCGACGCCCTTGAGCAAGCCTGCGCCGAGGCCATGTCGACAGACGAGATCGCTCGCCGTTGTGAGGCGAGCAACCGGGCGATGCTCGATCTGGAGCAAGCCTTGCAGCAACAAATGGCGGTGTCGGATCGAAGCACAATGAGCTTGCCTTAACTATGCTTGGCGCTGAGCAGTGAGTTAACCATCATGGAGAGCCAGAAATGCCCAGCCCACTGCGCCCGGAGCAACGCCGGTTGCCGCTGCATGTGCACATCAGCGTCATGTTCACGTTTCTGTTGCTGCTCACCGGCGTCGTGCTGGGGCTGTTCAATTACCACCAGACCACGCAGATCATCCTATCGAGCAGCGAAAAGCTGTTCGAGCGGATCGAACAGGACGTGCGGCTGGACATGTCGGCCACCTATCAGCCGATCCGTCACCTGCTGAGTTTGCTGGCGGACAACCCCGCCACTCAGGCCACGCGCCTTGAACAACGCTTGCCCCTGCTCCGACCGTTCAGCCGGTCGCTCACCGACAATCCCAACCTCGCGTCGCTGTACCTGGGTTACGCCAATGGCGACTTCTTCATGGTGCGTCCGCTGCGCAGTGCTGCGCTGAAGACGCTGCTCAAGGCCCCTGAAGCGGCGGCGTATCAGGTCTGGAGTATCGAACATGATCCGCAGGGCGCGGTGCGCTCGCAATCGCTGTTCTTCGATCAGGCACTGAAGCCGATCAGCCGGCTGGACAACCCCGACGATAACTACGATCCGCGCAGCCGTGCCTGGTTTAGCAATGCACGCCAGCAAAACGAGCAGATCACCACCGAACCCTACGTGTTTTTCTCCACGCACAACGTTGGTACGACCCTGGCCCGACGCAGTGGCGAAAACGCCGTTATCGCCGCTGACCTGACGCTGGTCGCCCTGTCCGCCGCGCTGAGTAAACATATGGTCACCCCGTCCACCGAGATTGCCCTGTTCGATGCCGACGGCAACGCCGTGGCTTACCCCGACAGCCAGCGCCTGATCGTCGACGGCAGCACGGCCTCTCTGGCCAAAGCGGCGGACCTGAGTCCGGGCTTGCATACACTGTTGTCCGGCGCCGCCACAGGCAATCGCCTGGAAGCAGAGGGTCGCCAGTGGATCGTCGCCCGCAGCACCCTCCAGGAGGGCGGCCCGAAAGGTTTGCAGTTGGCGCTGCTGGTGCCGGAAGACGAGTTACTGGTCGATGCCTACCGCCTGCGCTGGCAAGGCGCGCTGATCACCCTCGCGACCCTGTTGCTGTGTTTGCCGCTGGGTTGGGTGATTTCGCGAATTCTGGTCAAGCCGCTGCATGCGCTGGTCAAGGAAGCCGACGCGATCCGCAGCTTCGATTTCAATTTTCCGCTGGCACGCCGCTCGCCGGTGCTTGAGGTCGATCAGTTGAGCGTGTCGATGGCGCGAATGAAGGACACCCTGGCGAGTTTCTTCCGGATCACCGATACCCTCGGCGCCGAAACCCGCTTCGCCCCGCTGCTGCAACGGGTGCTGTTCGAAACAGTGCAGATCGCTCAGGCGCAGGCAGGGCTGATCTATCTGCGTGAAAGCGACAGCAGCCGCATGGAGCCTTACGGATTGGTGATCGATGGTACCTCTCAGGCCCTGGAAGCGTTCGACATTCAGGGCCACGACCTGCAACAGAGCAAAGGGCCGGCGTGGTTCGAACAATTGGTCAGCACCAACAACGTGGTCAGCAACTTCGGCGTCGATCAGGCCGGGGATCTGCAGAAGGTTCTGTTGGCGATGCAATCGCCACGCATCCATCTCATCGGTATCCGCCTGCACAATCGCCACGACGAAACCATCGGTCTGCTGATTCTGCTGGTCAACGACAGCGGCGCCGAAGCCGACCTGGAAAAACTTCGCCCCGACCGCATCGCTTTCCTCCAGGCTGTGTCCGGCGCTGCGGCGGTGAGCATCGAGAGTCAGCGCCTGCAAGCCCGCCAGAAACAACTGCTCGACGCTTTCATTCAATTGCTCGCCGGCGCTATCGACGCCAAAAGCCCTTACACCGGCGGGCATTGTCAGCGCGTGCCAGAACTGACGCTGATGCTCGCCCAGGCTGCGGCGGCCAGCCAGGCACCCGCCTTCAGCGCCTATCAACCGAGCGAGGATGAATGGGAAGCCCTGCACATTGCCGCGTGGCTGCACGACTGCGGCAAGGTCACAACACCGGAATACGTGGTCGACAAAGCCACCAAACTGGAAACCATCAACGACCGTATTCATGAGATCCGCACCCGTTTCGAAGTGCTCAAGCGTGATGCCTGGATCAGTTACTGGCAGGCGCGGGCCTTGGGCGGCGACGAGGCCGCGCTGGCCGAGCTGCGCGACACCACACTGGCGGCGCTCGACGACGATTTTGCGTTTGTCGCGCGCTGCAACCTGGGCAGCGAGGCCATGGCCGAAGCAGATCTGCAACGCCTTGATCACCTCGCCGGGCGCACCTGGATGCGCACCCTTGATGACCGACTGGGCGTGTCATGGGAAGAGAATCGGCGTCAGTCGCGCACGCCGGCAGCGGGTTTGCCGGTCAGTGAAAATCTTTTGGCCGACAAACCCGAGCACCTGCTCGAACGCGACCCGAACGAGTTGATTCCCGAAGACAATCCGTGGGGCTTCAAGCTGGATGTGCCGCGCTACAAATACAATCGCGGCGAGCTGTACAATCTGAGTATCAACCGTGGCACCCTGACCCGCGAAGAGCGTTACGTGATCAATCACCACATGGTGCAGACGATCATGATGCTCAGCCACCTGCCCTTCCCCGGCCACCTCGACAGCATTGCCGAAATCGCCGGCGGTCATCATGAAAAAATGGACGGCACCGGTTATCCGAAACGCTTGAAGCGTGAAGAAATGAGCCTGCCGGCGCGGATGATGGCGATTGCCGATATCTTCGAGGCGCTGACCGCAGCCGATCGCCCATACAAGAAAGCCAAAACCTTGAATGAAGCGTTGGCGATCATGGCGACCATGTGCCGCGAGGCGCACATCGATGCCCAGCTGTTTGGCTTGTTCATCAACGAAGGCGTGTACATGCAGTACGCCGTGCGCTTTCTCGATCCCGGGCAGATCGACAGCGTGGATCCGGCCAGCCTGTTGCACAAGGCTGGCCTCACCGCGTGATCAGCAGTCGGTCAGACGCAGGAAAATCGCCGCCAGTTGCTCGATGCCGGCCTGATCCTGCGCGGTAAAACGCGACAGTTTCGGGCTGTCGAGGTCGAGGACACCGATCAGGCGCCCCTCCTTGACCAGCGGCACGACCAGCTCACTGTTCGAGGCGCTGTCGCAGGCGATATGCCCCGGGAACGCATGTACGTCTTCAACGCGCTGGGTTTGCAAAGTGGCCGCCGCCGCACCGCACACGCCACGACCGAAGGGAATGCGCACGCAAGCGATCTGGCCCTGGAACGGGCCCAGCACCAGCTCTTCGTTTCGGTTGAGGTAAAAACCCGCCCAGTTCAAGTCATCGAGCTGGTTGTACAGGAACGCCGAAAACTGCGCGGCGTTGGCAATGAAGTCGCGCTCATCCGCCAGCAGCGATTCCAGTTGCGCGGCCAACATGCCATAGCCTTCGAGGCCCTGGCCGCTTTGTTGCAAATCAATCATGCCTTGTGCTCCAACAATTTCAGTCCCACCCAGTAACGGGCGAATTGGTACGCGCAACGTCCGTTGCGATTACCGCGGCCGGTGGCCCAACGCACGGCAAGGATGTCCAGTGCTTCGTCGCGCTGCCAGCTCAGGCCGGCCTTGGCGGCCAACTGGCCGATCCAGTGCTCGACGACGTTGAGGAAGTGTTCTTGGGTAAACGGGTAGAACGACAGCCACAGACCGAAACGGTCCGACAGCGCGATCTTGTCTTCAACGGCTTCGCTGGGATGCAGTTCGCCGTCGACGCGTTTCCAGTTTTCGTTATCGCTTTCCTTCTCCGGCACCAGGTGGCGACGGTTGGAAGTGGCGTACAGCAAAACGTTGTCCGGCGCCTGCTCAAGCGAGCCGTCGAGCACGCTTTTGAGCACGCGATAATCGCCTTCACCGGATTCGAACGACAAGTCATCGCAGAACAGCACGAAGCGTTGTGGCAGCTTGCCGATCTGCTCGACCACGCGTGGCAAATCCGCCAAGTGATCGCGCTCGATCTCGATCAGGCGCAGGCCGGCGGCGGCGTGTTCCGCCAGCAAGGCCCGCACCAGCGACGATTTGCCGGTGCCGCGCGAGCCCCAGAGCAAGGCGTGGTTGGCCGGCATGCCATCAAGAAATTGTTGGGTATTGCGCCCCAGTTGTTCAAGCTGACGGTCCACACCGATCAGGTCGGACAGGCGCATGTCGAGGCTGACTTCCAGCGGCGACAGATAGCCAGTGCGCCCGTCGCGCTGCCAGCGCGCCGCCAGACAAGTGCCCCAGTCGATCACCGGCCGTGGTGCCGGCAACAATGGTTCGATCCGCGCCAGAACCGACTCGGCGCGTTCAAGAAAAGCATTCAATCGGGAATCCACGTCTTCTCCTCGGGCACGTTCACAGTGATGATGGCGATTGCTGCGACGACGCACAGATGAAAATCACCCTACCAAGCCTTGTTACAAGGCGATTCGGGAACCTCGGTATCCATACATGATCGACTATGCTTGAGCAGCGAAGGGAAACGGAAGTGGTTCAACACCCCATGGATATCAAATTCACCCACCGGCTGTCTTACAAGCAAGCCAGGCTTACTGTGCTGGTCGGGTTCATTCTGGGCACGCTGCTCAGCCTGCTGCAAATCGGCATCGATTATGCCAGTGAAGACGCCTCCATCAACCGTGAAATCCTGTCTTTGCTGGAAATCAGCCATAACCCGGCCTCACGGATTGCTTACAACATCGACGCCGAACTGGCGCAGGAACTGACCTTGGGCCTGCTGCGCTCACCGGCGATCATTTCTGCGCAGCTGATCGACAACAACAATACGGTGCTGGCCAGCGTCAAACGCCCGGAACTGCAAAGTGGCTATCGGGTGATCAGCGACTTCCTGTTTGGCGCCAAGCGCCAGTTCGAGGATCGTCTGTATCTGGATCATCTGCCCAACGAATCGCTGGGGGTGTTGAGCCTTGAAGTCGACACCTACGCCTTCGGCAGCCGTTTCCTGCGCCGGGCGGAAGTCACTCTGCTCAATGGCTTCGCCCGCAGCCTGATTCTCACCGGCCTCCTGTTGGCGCTGTTCTATGTGATGCTGACCAAACCGTTGGTGAGGGTGATCCGCGAACTCAGCGGGCGCGACCCGCGCAGCGCCGAGCCGACCACGCTGGAATGCCCGTCCGGCCACGGCAACGATGAAATCGGCGTGCTGGTCAAAGTCGCCAATCAGCAATTCGAGAACATTGCCACCGAGATCCAGCAGCGGCGCAACGCCGAAAATCGCCTGACCGACTACCTCGGGCAACTGGAAAACATCGTCTCGGCGCGCACCGCCGAACTGAAGGCAATCAACGCGCGGCTCAGCCAGTCCAATCAGGAACTCGAAGTCGCCCGCAGCACCGCGCTGGAAATGGCCGAGGCCCGCTCGGCGTTCCTCGCCAACATGAGCCATGAGATCCGTACGCCGCTCAACGGCCTGCTGGGGATGATCGCGCTGTCACTCGACGGCCCGTTGAATGCCGAACAGCAGCAACAGCTGTCGATCGCCCACGATTCGGGCAAGGTGCTGGTCGAGTTGCTCAACGACATTCTCGACCTGTCGAAATTCGATGCCGGGCAACTGGAACTCGAGCACATCCCGTTCGATCTTGGCTCGTTGATCGAAGACACCGCCAACCTGCTGTCGCAGAATGCCGCGCCGAGCGTCGAACTGACCTGCCTGATCGACCCGCACTTCCCGGCACTGGTGCTGGGCGATCCGACCCGCGTTCGGCAGATCGTCAGCAATCTGCTGTCCAACGCGCTGAAATTCACTCGCTTCGGCCGGGTCGATGTGCGCTTGTCGACCTATAAGGATGGCGTGCGCATCGAGGTCTGCGACACCGGCATCGGTATCGCCCAGGACGCGCAGCTGAAGATCTTCCAGCCGTTCACCCAGGCGGGCGCCGGCATCACCCGACAGTACGGTGGGACCGGGCTGGGACTGGCGCTGACGTACAACCTCTGCGAAGCGATGCAGGGGCGCCTGACCATCAGTTCCGAGACCGGGTTCGGCAGTCAGTTCTGCGCCGAGCTACCGCTGCCCTGTCATACCCGCGCACTGGCCCCGGCGCCGCTGCACGGGAAAATCCTTGCCATCACCGCCGCCAGCAGCGGTCTGGCGGAACTGTTGCAGAGCCTGCTGCCAGTCTGGGGACTGGCGTATGAACAGCGCACCATTGATGACTCACTGCTGGGCCTGACCCCGGATGTGGTGATCACCGATTGCCCTGAGTGCCTGTTCGGCCTGCGCCCGACGCTCGTTGCGCCGATTTTGCTGGTGACCGCCTACGGCAGCTTCCTGCCGAGCGAAGAAGCCGCCGCACTCGCGCCTTTGCAACAACAGGCGCGACCGCTGGCGCGTAACGCGCTTTACCAGAACCTGCGGCGCACGCTGCAACCGGACGTGGTCGCCATCAATGATGCGCAACTTGAAACATCGCCCTCGGTGCGGCGCGGACGGGTGTTGCTGGTCGAGGACAATCCGGTCAATCAACTGGTGGCCAAAGGCATGCTGGGCAAACTGGGCTGCGAAGTCATCGTCGCTGCCCACGGTGCCGAAGCGCTGGATCAGTTGGAGTATCACGAATTCGATCTGGTGCTGATGGACTGCAACATGCCCGTCATGGACGGCTACGAAGCCAGCCGGCAGATCCGCCAGAGCGGGCGCTGGCCGAACCTGCCTATCGTCGCCCTGACCGCCAACGCGATGTCCGAGGAACGCGAACGCTGCCGCGCGGCAGGCATGAGCGACTATCTGGCCAAGCCGTTCCGCCGCGAAGAACTGGCGGCACTGCTTGATCAGTGGATCCCGACTACGACAGCGCTTTGATCTGCCCCAGCAAGTGATCGAGGCCATCACGCAAGTCATTGAGGCGGTCCAGATCGACACCGCTGTCGCACAAGAGTCGGGCCTTGAGCGGCCCGACCTGCTCGCGCAGCGCTTGCCCTGCGGGCGTCAGGCTCAGATGGACTTCCCGCTCGTCGCGCGTCGAACGCTGGCGCTGCACCCATTGCAACTGCTCCAGACGCTTGAGCAACGGCGTCAGCGTGCCCGAGTCCAGCGCCAGGCGTTCGCCCAAGGCCTTGACGGTCGGTTGCTCCGGCGCGGCGTCCTGCCATTCCCACAGCACCAGCATCGCCAGATATTGCGGGTACGTCAGGCCGAGCTGATCGAGCATCGGTTTGTAGGCACGAATCACCGCCCGAGAGGCGGCGTACAGCTTGAAGCACAACTGGTTGTCGAGCTTCAGCGAATCGACCGGCAGGCTGTTCATTTGAGCAGGGCTTCGATCTCGCGGCTCAAGTCCTGCGGCTTGGTCGCCGGGGCGAAGCGCTTGACCAACTGGCCGTCCTTGCCGATGAGGAATTTGGTGAAGTTCCACTTGATACCTTGAGAACCGAGTACACCCGGCGCGCGTTTCTTCAACTGTACGAACAGCGGATGAGCGCCGGCGCCGTTGACTTCGATCTTCTTGAACAGCGGAAAGCTGACACCGAAGTTCAGCTCGCAGAACTCGCTGATCGCCCCTTCGTTACCCGGCTCTTGCTTGCCAAACTGATTGCACGGAAAGCCCAGAACCACCAGGCCCTGGTCCTTGTAGGTCTGCCACAGTTCTTCGAGACCTTTGTATTGCGGGGTGAAACCACATTTGCTCGCGGTGTTGACCACCAATACCGCCTTGCCGGCGAAATCGGCCAGGGTCTTTTGCTCACCTTTGATCGTGGTGCAGGGGATGTTCAGCAGGTTGTCGCTCATGGGACGGGCTCCGTAGGCAGTCGGGAAAGGCCAAACATAGCGAGCAATTAAATTGTGTGCAATTTAATTATCGAATAACAAGGCGACCCAAAGGTCGCCTTCGATCGTTTATGCGCGCGGTTCGAGGTTCAGGCACACCGAGTTGATGCAATAACGCAGGCCGGTCGGCGGCGGGCCGTCGGGGAATACATGACCCAGATGCGCATCGCAGCGCGCGCACTTCACTTCCGTGCGGATCATGCCGTGGCTGATGTCACGGATTTCGGTCATCGCGCTTTCGCCAATCGGCGCGTAGAAGCTCGGCCAGCCGCAGCCGGAATCGAATTTGGTCTTGGAATCGAACAGCGGCTCATTGCAGCAGACGCAGTGATAGACCCCGTCGGTCTTGGTGTCGTTATATTTGCCGGAGAACGGCCGCTCGGTCGCACTCAGACGACAAACGTTGTATTGCTCGGGGTCAAGCATCGCCCGCCATTCTTCCAGGGTTTTTTCCAACTTTTCCATCATCACACCTCAGCGGCTGAAAAAGCCCGATCTGTACCTTTTCCACGGATCGGGCGGCACGTATGATTGCGCCTCGTCACGCACCAGTCTGGCAGCCAGACCGGGCGCATTCAAACGGATTATGGGAGCCACGGCTCAAGACGTCCGCCTGTGTAAAAACACAGGAATCCCAGCACGGTTGTCCATTCGCCGCCTGGATCGTTCATTTTCGGGATCACATCGCCATGCAGTTCAGCAAATCGAACAAGCTCGCCAACGTCTGCTACGACATTCGCGGTCCGGTGCTCAAGCACGCCAAACGACTGGAAGAGGAAGGCCAGCGCATCCTCAAGCTGAACATCGGCAACCCGGCGCCGTTTGGTTTCGAGGCGCCGGACGAAATTCTTCAGGATGTGATCCGCAACCTGCCGACCGCGCAAGGCTACAGCGACTCCAAAGGCCTGTTCAGCGCGCGTAAAGCGGTGATGCAGTACTACCAGCAGAAGAATGTCGAAGGTGTCGGCATCGAAGACATCTATCTGGGCAACGGCGTGTCCGAACTGATCGTGATGTCGCTGCAGGCGCTGCTTAACAACGGCGACGAAGTGCTGGTGCCCGCCCCGGACTATCCGCTGTGGACTGCCGCTGTCAGCCTCGCCGGCGGTAACGCCGTGCATTACCTGTGCGACGAAGGCGCCGACTGGTTCCCGGATCTGGCCGACATCAAGGCCAAGATCACCCCGAACACCAAAGCCATGGTGATCATCAACCCGAACAACCCGACCGGCGCGGTGTATTCGAAGGAAGTGTTGCTGGGCATGCTGGAAATCGCCCGTGCACACAACCTGGTGGTGTTCTCCGACGAGATCTACGACAAGATTCTGTACGACGATGCCGTGCACATCTGCACCGCTTCGCTGGCCCCGGACCTGCTCTGCCTGACCTTTAACGGCCTGTCGAAATCCTACCGTGTGGCCGGTTTCCGCTCCGGCTGGATTGCCATCTCCGGACCGAAACACAACGCGCAGAGCTACATCGAAGGCATCGACATGCTGGCCAACATGCGTCTGTGCGCCAACGTGCCGAGCCAGCACGCGATCCAGACCGCACTGGGCGGCTATCAGAGCATCAACGATCTGGTGCTGCCGCAGGGTCGTCTGCTGGAACAGCGCAACCGCACCTGGGAATTGCTCAACGACATTCCGGGCGTGAGCTGCGTCAAGCCGATGGGCGCACTGTATGCATTCCCGAAAATCGATCCGAAGGTCTGCCCGATCCACAACGACGAGAAGTTCGTCCTCGACCTGCTGCTCTCCGAGAAGCTGCTGGTGGTGCAAGGCACGGCCTTCAACTGGCCGTGGCCGGATCACTTCCGCGTGGTCACCCTGCCCCGCGTCGACGATCTGGAAATGGCCATCGGCCGTATCGGCAACTTCCTCAAGTCCTACCGCCAGTAACTGGCCAGCAGTGCGCAACGGCCAAACGTTGCGCACTGTCTGATTCAGCAACACTTCTGCGTTCCACCTCCGCGCACGCCTTCTACACTTGCGATTCATACCGCTTACCTGCGTCCAGCGTAATGGCGACGGGTCGCGGCTGGCCGTCATCCCTATCAGTTTCTGTCGTGGGAAATGTGCCGAGCACTGAAGAATCCGCTGTAGGACACAGTTTGAAATAGTCACTCAGTTGAATAGCCCGGTGCGGCACCTTATATACCCCGCAGTACGCTACATCTTTAGCTTGAGGAGATTTCTACAACCATGATGCGCATCCTGCTGTTTTTGGCCACTAACCTGGCGGTCGTGCTGATAGCCAGCATCACCCTGAGCCTGTTCGGCTTCAACGGGTTCATGGCGGCCAACGGGGTTGATCTCGACCTTAGTCAGCTGCTGGTTTTCTGTGCGGTCTTTGGTTTCGCCGGCTCGTTGTTCTCGCTGTTCATCTCCAAGTGGATGGCGAAGATGAGCACCGGCACCCAGATCATCAGCCAGCCACGTACCCGGCATGAGCAATGGCTGCTGCAAACCGTCGAGCAACTGTCCCGCGAAGCCGGGATCAAGATGCCCGAAGTCGGCATTTTTCCGGCCTACGAGGCAAACGCCTTCGCCACCGGCTGGAACAAGAACGACGCGCTGGTCGCGGTCAGCCAGGGCTTGCTCGAGCGTTTCTCGCCCGATGAAGTGAAAGCCGTACTGGCCCACGAAATCGGTCACGTGGCCAACGGCGACATGGTCACCCTGGCGCTGATTCAAGGCGTGGTGAACACCTTCGTGATGTTCTTTGCGCGAATCATTGGCAACTTCGTCGACAAGGTGATTTTCAAGAACGAAGAAGGCCAGGGCATCGCTTACTACGTGGCGACCATCTTCGCCGAACTGGTACTGGGCATTCTCGCCAGTGCGATCGTCATGTGGTTCTCGCGCAAGCGCGAATTCCGTGCCGACGAAGCCGGCGCACGCCTGGCCGGCACCAGCGCGATGATCGGCGCACTGCAACGCCTGCGCGCCGAACAGGGCCTGCCGGTGCACATGCCGGACACCCTGAACGCCTTTGGCATCAACGGTGGCATCAAACAGGGCTTTGCCCGCATGTTCATGAGCCACCCACCGCTGGAAGAGCGTATCGACGCGCTGCGTCGTCGCGGTTGATCCGACCGGTGACAATGCAAAGGCCCGCAGTGATGCGGGCCTTTTTTATACCTCTGGATTATGCGGCGACAGTGCCGGCCCTTTCGCGAGCAAGCTCGCTCCCACAGAGATAGGTGATGCTTATGTAATCTGCGCAACAGCACAAATCACTGTGGGAGCGAGCTTGCTCGCGAAGAGGCCCGTAAGGGCGCCAACAAACTATCGGGAAGACACGCGGTACACCCGCTCCTCCAGCCGCGTCACGCCCGCCTGCAGGAACTTCCAGCTCTCCCCCAGCACATCCTTTTCTTCCAGCACCTGCACCTGCCAGGCACCACTCAGCAACCGCTGCACCTCATCATCCCCCACCGCAAACGGCGGCCCCGGCATCTGCGCCTGATCGTAGTCCAGGGTAATCAACAACCCTTGCACAGCCGGCGGCAGAATCTGTTGAAGATGCGCCGCATAACGCTCACGCATCGGCGCCGGCAAGGCAATCAGCGCGGCGCGGTCGTACAACGCGGTGCAATCAGCCACATCGGCGGCGGTCAGCGCGAAGAAGTCGCCGCACCACAGCTCGATGGCTTCACCGCGATAGACCTTGAACGCGCCCTTCTGGCTGATCTGCGGCTGTATCTGATGCTCATTGAAAAAGTCCTCGATAGCCTTTTCCGATAGTTCGATCCCGAGCACCTGATGACCGCGCCCGGCCAGCCACGCCAGATCCAGACTTTTCCCACACAAAGGCACGAGCACTCGCGCCGGTGCCGGGGCCGCCCAGTGCCGCTGCAGATACGGGTTCACCTCCGGCAGATGAAAACCAATCTGCCCCGAAGCCCACTTCTTGTGCCAAAACTCAGGCTGCATGTATCACTCCCAATAATTCGATCAAAAAGCGTTAAAACTTATATTAGATTTAGATCAATGATCTGACTGAAGATGAGGTCATCTTAACGCTCAGGAACCCATCATGTTTCCCAGCCTGTTTATTTCCCACGGCTCACCCATGCTGGCGCTGGAGCCCGGTGCCAGTGGCCCGGCGCTGGCACGTCTGGCCGCCGAATTACCGAAACCCAAAGCCATCGTGATCGTCTCCGCCCATTGGGAAAGCCACGAACTGCTGGTCAGCAGCCATGCGCAACCGGAAACCTGGCACGACTTCGGCGGCTTTCCCCGTGCGTTGTTTGAAGTGCAGTACCCGGCGCCAGGTAATCCGCAGTTGGCCGCTGAGGTGGCCGATCTGTTGACTGCCAACAATCTGCCAGCGCGCCTTGATCCGCAACGTCCGTTCGATCACGGTGTCTGGGTGCCACTGTCGTTGATGTATCCGCAAGCGGATATACCGGTGGTGCAAATCTCGCTGCCAAGTCGCGCGGGCCCGGCGCTGCAAACCCGGGTCGGCCGAGCGCTGGCGAGTCTGCGCGATCAGGGCATTTTGCTCATTGGTTCCGGCAGCATCACCCACAACCTGCGCGAACTGGACTGGCACGCCGGCCCGGAAAGTGTCGAGCCGTGGGCGCGGGATTTCCGTGACTGGGTGATCGAGAAGCTGGCGGCCGACGATGAGGCGGCGCTGCATGATTATCGCCAGCAGGCACCAAATGCGGTGCGCAGCCATCCGAGCGATGAGCATTTGTTGCCGTTGTATTTTGCCAGGGGCGCGGGGGGTGAGTTCAGCGTGGCGCACAAGGGTTTCACGATGGGTGCGCTGGGCATGGATATTTATCGTTTCGGTTGACGCCTTCGCGAGCAGGCTCGCTCCCACAAAGGCAAAAAACAGGCAAAAAAAATCCCCGAACCAGTCGGGGATTTTTTATGTGCGATCAATCAGCCCAGAGGCGGATCAATCTTCGCGGTAGCGACGCAGTTTCAGCTGCTTACCGGCAACGCGAGTGTCCTTCAGCTTGGTCAGGAGTTTGTCCAGACCATCTTCCGGCAGCTCGACGAGGCTGAAGCTGTCACGCACCTGGATGCGACCGATCGCTTCACGGGCCAGACCGCCTTCGTTGAGGATGGCGCCCAGCAGGTTTTTCGCAGCGATACCGTCACGCGCGCCCAGCGCGGTACGGCAACGAGCACGGCCTTCGCCCAAAGGCATTGGCGCGCGACGCTCGCGGTCACCACGATCAGGACGATCACCGGTGCGCTCAGGACGGTCGCCACGCGGTGCGTTGTTCGGCACCAGTGGACGTTCCTTCTCGATCGCCGCCAGGTTCAGCGCTTGACCGTTGGTGGCTTTGCGCAGCAGCGCAGCAGCCAGAGCACGCGGGGTGCAGCCGATGTCTGCAGTCAGACGATCGAGCAGCTCACCGTGAGTCGATTCGGCATCAGCCACCAGCGGCGACAGGCTGTTGGTCAGTTTCTTGATGCGCGCATCGAGAACAGCCTGAGCGTCCGGCAGGCGGACTTCGGCAACTTTCTGACCGGTTACACGCTCGATCACTTGCAGCATGCGGCGCTCACGTGGAGTCACCAGCAGCAGTGCACGACCTTCGCGACCGGCACGGCCAGTACGGCCGATACGGTGAACGTAGGATTCCGGATCGTACGGCATGTCAACGTTGAACACGTGAGTGATGCGCGGAACGTCCAGACCACGAGCAGCAACGTCGGTCGCGACAACGATGTCCAGACGGCCATCTTTCAGCGAGTCGATCACGCGCTCACGCTGGTTCTGAGCGATGTCGCCGTTCAGCGCTGCGGCTTTGTAGCCTTTGGCGTCGAGGGCGCTCGCCAGATCCAGGGTCGCTTGCTTGGTGCGCACGAACATGATCAGAGCGTCGAAATCTTCCACTTCCAGCAAGCTGAGAACGGCCGAAGTCTTCTGGTCAGCGTGAACCAACAGGTGAGCCTGTTCGATCGCGGTAACGGTCTGGGTCTTGGTCTGGATCTTCACATGTTGCGGATCGCGCAGATGGCGTTCGGCAATGGCGCGGATCGACTGCGGCAGGGTAGCCGAGAACAAAACGGTCTGACGGGTCGCTGGCAGAGCCTTGAAGATGACTTCCAGGTCATCCATGAAGCCCAGTTTCAACATTTCGTCAGCTTCGTCGAGAACCAGGTGGTTCACGGTCGACAGCACTTTTTCGTCACGACGCAGGTGGTCGCACAGACGGCCCGGAGTGGCGACAACGATCTGTGCACCATTACGGATTGCTTTCAGTTGTGGGCCCATCGGCGCGCCGCCGTAAACGGCCACAACGGTAACGCCCGGCATTTGCTTGGCGTAGGTTTCGAAAGCGGTTGCTACTTGCAGCGCCAACTCACGAGTTGGCGCCAGGATCAGGGCTTGCGGTTCGCGCTTGGCAGGATCGATGCGGTGCAGAATAGGCAGTGCGAACGCGGCGGTTTTACCGGTACCGGTTTGCGCCTGGCCAATCATGTCCTGGCCGGCCATGATGATCGGGATCGATTGCTGCTGAATCGCCGAAGGCTCTTCGTAGCCAGTCGCTGCGACGGCTGCAAGAATATTCGGGTTAAGATTAAAAGCGGCGAATCCGCCGGTTTCCTGGGTCATGGGTCTGCCTCTAAGTGCATCCGCAAAGACCCATGCTCCAAAGCTGCGCATGCCGTGTTGAGACTCAAGAGTCGCCCTGGCAGCTTTGTCGGCGGGGATTTGCGAAAACGAATGAATGGAAAAAAGAATCGTCCGGGAAGAGCCCGCAATGCGGACGTGCAGCCGAAGCTGACTTCGGGAAATTGCGCTACCTAAACGCGGCCAGGTTAAAGGCCGGCGCGCACTATACCGGATTTTGCCCAAAAAGGGAGCTTTTTTTATCGTCAAAATACCTGTGTCACCGCTGTGTAACGGGGTTTTGCGGATAATCGCGCCAAGGTCTATTTTTCAAAGGCCCGGCCCTGCGGGCGATGACGCTTAAACGATTCATCGATGTGCGGCATACCGTCGCTGCCCCCGCCCTTCCCGCCCGAGGATTCCGCCATGAATCAGCCCTGCCCCGGCCGCGTCAGCCGTGAACGTCGTGGTCACGTCCATCTGATTGGCCTTGATCGAGCGGCCAAGCGCAATGCTTTCGACCTCGACCTGCTCAATGACCTGAGCCTGGCCTACGGCGAGTTTGAGGCCGACAGTGAAGCGCGGGTGGCGGTGGTGTTCGGCCATGGCGAACACTTTACCGCCGGTCTGGATCTGGTGAATGCCAGCTCCGCCCTCGCCCAGGGCTGGCAGGTTCCGAGCGGCGGTTGCGATCCGTGGGGTGTTTTCGTCGGACCACGGGTGAGCAAACCGGTGATTGTCGCCGCGCAGGGCTATTGCCTGACCATCGGCATCGAGTTGATGTTGGCGGCAGATATCAACCTGTGCGCGAGCAATACCCGCTTCGCGCAAATGGAAGTGCAGCGTGGGATCTTTCCTTTTGGTGGGGCGACTTTACGTTTTCAGCAGATCGCCGGTTGGGGCAATGCGATGCGCTGGTTGCTCACTGGCGATGAGTTTGATGCGCACGATGCGCTGCATCTGGGCTTGGTGCAGGAAGTGATGGCCAGTGAGGATCTGCTGCCACGGGCGATTGAGTTGGCTGAGCGGATTGCGCGGCAGGCGCCGTTGGGCGTGCAGGCGACGTTGATGTCGGCGCGACAGGCGCGATATGAAGGTGAGACAGCGGCGGCGCAGGGGTTGCCGGCGCTGGTGAAGAAGTTGCTGGCCAGTGAGGATGCCAAAGAGGGGGTGAGGTCGTTGGTGGAGCGGCGCCCTGGAGTCTTCAAAGGGATCTGAAATATTTGCTGGTTATCAGGTCCTCTTCGCGAGCAGGCTCGCTCCCACAGGGAAAATGCATTCCAATGGGGGAGCGAGCCTGCTCGCGAAGAGGCCGTCACTGACGGCTCAGGTCGCCGGGCGGATCGCGTTGATCAACGACTGCAACGAATACCCCAACCGCGGCGCCAGTGCTTCAGCCCGGGCAGTCAACGCCTGCATGTCCAGTTCCTGATCGAGGTCCGCCGGCACCAGCAAAATCACATTGCCCTCCTTCACCGGCAACTCCCAGTAATGCCGGTGATAAAGCCCACGCAACAACGCCGCGCCCAATGGTCTGCCATCATCGGTGGCCCACTGATTGATTACCAGCCAGCCCCCCGGATTCAGGCGCTTCTGACAGTCGCCGAGAAAACTCCAGGCCAGATGCCCGACACCCGGGCCGACATCGGTATACAGGTCGACAAAGATCAGATCCGCCGGCTCGGCGGTCGGCAGCAGTTCCAGCGCATCGCCAACGCGGATATACAACCGTGGATCATCATCCAGCCCAAGGTATTCGATGGCCAGACGCGGCACGTCCGGGCGCAGTTCAATGGCTTCGACGTCTTCCAATGGCAGAAATTTGAGGCAGGCCTGGGTCAACGTACCAGCACCGAGCCCCAGAAACAGCGCACTTTCCGGCTGTTCATGGCACAACGCGCCAATCAGCATCGCCCGGGTGTAGTCGTATTCCAGCCAGCTCGGATCAGCGGTGAACACGCAGCTTTGCTCGATCGCATCGCCGAACTCGAGAAAGCGGTAATCAGCCACTTCCAGCACGCGAATCACGCCGAACTCATCCTGTACTTCGGCGAGCAGATGCTCGACGCGCTCCTCAGTCATTTCGTCTCCTGATGGTCACCGGGCGCGGTGACGCGATGGCACCGCTGTGGCGCCGTGGCAAAGCGGCGATTGTCGGCGATGGGGCGGGAGCAGGTCACGCACTAATTGCTGCTAACATGGCCTTCCGTGCGTAGACCCCTAGAGACCGTGATGAGCCAACCGTGGAGCCCTGACAGCTGGCGCGCCCTGCCGATCCAGCAACAACCCCAATACCCCGACGCCGCGCACCTGCGCCAGGTCGAGCAAACATTGGCCAGTTATCCGCCGCTGGTGTTTGCCGGCGAGGCGCGCGAGCTGCGCCGTCAGTTTGCCGAGGTCACTCAGGGCCGCGCGTTCCTGCTGCAGGGTGGCGATTGCGCCGAAAGTTTTGCCGAGTTCTCCGCGGCGAAGATTCGCGACACCTTTAAAGTGTTGCTGCAAATGGCGATCGTCATGACCTTCGCCGCCGGTTGCCCGGTGGTCAAGGTCGGGCGCATGGCCGGTCAGTTTGCCAAACCGCGCTCGGCCAACGACGAGACCATCGATGGCGTGACGCTGCCGGCTTATCGCGGCGACATCGTCAACGGCATCGGCTTCGACGAAAAGAGCCGCGTGCCGGATCCCGAGCGTCTGCTGCAGTCCTATCACCAGTCCACCGCGACGCTGAACCTGCTGCGCGCGTTCGCTCAGGGCGGTTTTGCCGACCTGCATCAGGTGCATAAGTGGAACCTCGACTTCATCGCCAACTCGGCGCTGGCCGAAAAATACAGCCACTTGGCCGACCGCATCGATGAAACCCTGGCATTCATGCGCGCCTGCGGCATGGACAGCTCGCCGCAACTGCGCGAAACCAGCTTCTTCACCGCCCACGAAGCGTTGCTGCTGAACTACGAAGAAGCCTTCGTGCGTCGCGACAGCCTGACCAACGATTATTACGATTGCTCGGCGCACATGCTGTGGATCGGCGATCGCACCCGTCAGCTCGACGGCGCGCATGTCGAATTTCTCCGTGGTGTAAACAACCCGATCGGCGTCAAGGTCGGCCCGAGCATGAACCCCGATGACCTGATCCGCCTGATCGACGTGCTCAACCCGGACAACGATCCGGGGCGCCTGAACCTGATCGCGCGGATGGGTGCGAACAAGGTCGGTGATCACCTGCCGGCGCTGATCCGCGCGGTGCAGCGTGAAGGCAAGCAAGTGCTGTGGAGTTCCGACCCGATGCACGGCAATACCATCAAGGCCAGCAGCGGCTACAAGACCCGCGACTTCGCGCAGATCCTTGGCGAGGTTAAACAGTTCTTCCAGGTGCACGAGGCGGAAGGCAGTTATGCCGGCGGCATTCACATCGAGATGACCGGGCAGAACGTCACCGAATGCATTGGTGGCGCGCGGCCGATTACTGAAGACGGGTTGTCGGATCGCTACCACACGCATTGTGATCCGCGGATGAATGCTGATCAGTCGCTTGAGTTGGCGTTTTTGATTGCCGAAACCCTCAAACAGGTTCGCCGCTAGACCGCGTCGCCTCTTTCGCGAGCAGGCTCGCTCCCACACTGGATTTGTGTCGTCCATGTGGGAGCGAGCTTGCTCGCGAAGAGGCCGGCTCAGACACCGCCAATCTCTGCCAATGCCACCCGCAACCGCGCCGCACTCTCGCGCTGACAATTCAACTGCACCCGCGCCAGCCCCAGCCAATCCGCCATCTGCCGCAAGTTCAGCGCCAGCGCCAACATCCCTTCCTCATCCAGCCCCGGCTCTTCCTCGTGCACCGCATGCACTGCCAACTGCCCGGCCGCGCGCTCAGCGCGCAAATCCACCCGCGCGGCAATCCGCTCATTGTGCAAAAACGGCAACACGTAATAGCCGTAAACCCGCTTGTCCTGCGGCGTATAAATCTCCAGTCGATAGCGGAAATCAAACAACCGCTCCGTCCGGCTGCGCTCCCAGATCAACGAATCGAACGGCGATAACAACGCACTGGCAACCACCGTGCGCGGGACTTTCGGCTCCGCCAGGCAATAGGCGATCTGCCGCCAACCGGCGACTTCGCACATCTGCAACTGCCCGGCTTCAACCAACTCCGCCAGTCGCGGGCGCGCGTCGGCAGGATTCAGGCGAAAGTAATCACGCAGGTCTTTTTCAGTGCCAACGCCCAGCGCCTGCGCCGCGTGCAACAGCAACCCGCGCTGCGCCTCAGCCTCATCAGGTAACGCTTGCTGGAGGATCGAAGAGGGAATCACCCGCTCCGGTAAATCATACAAACGCTCAAACCCACGGCGTCCCGCCACCGTCACTTCACCGGCCGCAAACAACCACTCCAGTGCATGCTTTTCCGCACTCCAGTCCCACCACGGTCCGGCCTTGTCTTCGCGAGTCGACAGGCTGCCGGCACCCAACGCGCCCTGCTCTTCAACCGAACTCAACACCCGGCGAACCACGTCCTGCTGCTCGCGACCGAACCTGGCCAGTTGCTGGTAGATATCCTCGCCGCGCCTGGCGCGCTGCATGCGCCAGGCCAGCAACGGATACATCGACAGCGGCAGCAATGACGCTTCGTGTCCCCAATATTCAAATAACGAACGGTGTCGCCCCGAACTCCAGGCAGCCTGATCGAGCAAATCGGAAGAATAGGAACCCAGGCGGGAGAACAGCGGCAGGTAGTGCGAGCGCACCACGGCGTTGACGGAGTCGATTTGCAGCAAGCCCAGCCGTTCGATCAGCCGGTTGAGGTGTGGCGCCTTGACAGTCGGCGGCTGGCGCCCGTTGAAACCTTGGGCCGCCAGCGCCAGACGTCGCGCTTGTTTGAGGGAAAAGGATACTGTTGCGGGCATGAGCATCTCCTTGTCTGCTCGCAACCTACCTCACTGGAAGTTGGTTTGTGTAGCGCTCTGCTCATCATTTATGCAGCGGGTCATTTATGCATCGGGTCATCCCAGAACGGCCGCACGGCTTCGTGTTCAACGTCGGCACGGCTGACCCCGATGTCCTTCAACGCTTCGTCACTCAGACTGGCGAGCAACTCGCGTTCACGGTGCAGTTCGTACCAGCGGCTAAACTTGTGCAGCAGGTCGGAAATAAGATGAACCGGCACGGTTTCATCATTCACATAAGCTTTTTGACCTTTCATCGCATCGCCCTCCTTGTGGGATAGCTCGAGTCTCTGCTCCGCGCTACGATCAATCCAACGAATGTTTCTGATGGCATGCATCACGGAGATTCATCAATTGTCGGCCTACCCCAGTATCGATACCGATGTCCTGCGCACCTTTGTCGCCATCGCTGATCAGGGCGGTTTCACCCGCGCCGGCGAAATGGTCAACCGCACGCAATCGGCGGTGAGCATGCAGATGAAGCGTCTGGAAGAAGACGTGTTGCAGCGCCAGTTGTTCGAGCGCGACGGGCGCCAAGTGCGCCTGACGGCCGAAGGTCAGGTGCTGCTCGGTTATGCGCGGCGCATCCTCAAGCTGCACAGCGAGGTGTTCAATACTCTGCGTGAGCCACACATGGTCGGCACCGTGCGCATCGGTACCCCGGATGATTACGTGATGCGCTTTCTGCCGGGGATCCTGTCGCGGTTTGCACAGTTCTATCCGTTGATCCAGATCGAAGTGCACTGCGAATCGACCAAGCAATTGTTGCAACGCACCGATCTGGACTTGTCGATCGTTACCCGTGAGCCGGGCAACGAGATCGGCCAGTTGTTGCGCAAGGAGCGTTTCGTCTGGGCCGAGGCGCAAAACTTCAGCGCCCACGAACAAACGCCGCTGCCCCTGGCGATGTTCAACAGTGATTGCTTCTGCCGCTTGTGGGCGTGCAATGCGCTGGATGCGATGGGCCGCGATTATCGCATCGCTTACAACAGCACCAGCCTGTCGGCGCTGATGGCGGTGGTGAGCGCGGGTCTGGCGATCACCGCGCAACTGGAAAGCCTGATCACCCCGGACATGCGTATCCTTGGCGACGCCGAAGATCTGCCGTTGCTGCCCGAGGCCAGCATCATGCTGATCCGCAACCTGAACAATCCGTCGCCAATCACCGAGTGCCTGGCCGAGCACATCGTCGAAGGCTTCAAACTTTAAACGCGAGCATCACCGCACACAGCACCAGAAACCCGCAGAACAGCCCACGCAGGAGTTTTTCCGGCATGGCGTGGGCGACTTTCACGCCCCAACTGATGCTGGCTAGGCCGCCGATGGCCAGTGGCAGGCCGATCATCCAGTCCACTTCGTGGTGCACCGCGTAAGTCACCAGGGTCACGCCGGTACTGGGCAAGGCCAGCGCCAGCGACAAGCCCTGAGCCACGACCTGCGTGGTGCCGAACAGACTGGTCAGCACTGGCGTTGCCACCACCGCGCCGCCGACACCGAACAATCCGCCCATGGTTCCGGACGCCGCGCCGAGTACGCCCAGCCATGGCCACGAATAGCGCATTTCGGACGTAGCAGCGGGTTGCTTGCCGAACATTTTCAGCAGGTTATAAGCCGAGAGCACCACAAGGAACACGACAAAACCAATGCGCATGGTTTGCGCATCAATGCCCACCGCCCAGATCGAACCGATCCAGGCAAAGCAGAACCCCATCACCGCCAAGGGCAGCGCATGCCGCAGTTCGATACGGTTGCGCTGGTGATAACGCCACAGCGCCAGCATCACGTTCGGTACAACCATGACCAGCGCTGTGCCTTGGGCAATTTGCTGATCCAGACCAAACCACACGCCGAGCAACGGAATGGCGATCAGGCCACCGCCGATACCGAATATTCCGCCGAGCGTGCCAAGGGCGACGCCAAACAGCAGGTACAACAAAAACTCCATCACAGCCGAATTCCTCTTACGTCAGGCGATTCATCCTACGCAGTCGTGGCTGGCGGGGAAACGCATAGCAACGCACAATGGCTATGCCGATTTCGCACAAGCGTTGAACCGATATGAACCCCAATCAACTGACCGAGCAACTCGGGCTGTTTCTCGACGTGCTGGAAAGTGGCAGTTTCTCTGCGGCTTCACGTCGTCACCCACTGACGCCCTCGGCGGTCGCCCGGCGAATCGACAATCTGGAAAGCGCCGTCGGCAGCCAGTTATTTGTTCGCAGCACTCACGCTGTGCGCGCAACGCCGGCGGGTCTGGCGTTTGCCGAACGCGCGCGGCGGATCGTCGCCGAGTTGCAACTGGCCCGCGCGGAAGCCGTGTCCCTGAGCAGTGCACCCGAGGGTTTGATCCGCATCGATGCCCCCGCCGCATTTGGACGGCGCCATCTGGCGCCAGTGATCGCCGACTTTCTCGTCCTCTACCCTGGGCTCAATGTGCAACTGCACCTGATCGACAGTTTCGTCGACATGGGCGGCTCGAACCTGGGCAAAGTCGATCTGGTGCTGCGCGCCGGGCAAATGGCTGATACGCGGCTGGTCGCCACGCCATTGGCGAGCATGGTGCGCATTGCCTGCGCCAGTCCTGACTATCTCAAACGCCGTGGCGTGCCCGACAGTCCGGCACAGCTGAGCGAGCATGATGGTCTGGACTGGGAAGGCCTCGCCCCGCCCTTCGCCTGGCGGTTCGAGCAGGACGGTCAGATGCAATTGCACCGTCCGGCACGGATCCGCATGAGCGCCAACAATGCAGAGGCACTGGTGTGTGGTGCCTTGGCGGGATTAGGGGTTGCGCACTTGCCGACTTGGCTGGCAAGCGAATACCTGCTGCGCGGGGAACTGGTCCCGCTGTTCTGCGAAAGCGGCCTGCCGAAACCGGAATCCACCGGTATCTACGCGTTGCGCATGGAACAGCAAACCAACTCGCGCAGCCGTTTACTCCTCGAATATCTCAAGACCCGTTTCAGCCCCGTGCCGCCTTGGGATCTGGCGCTGCAGCGGGATCTGGGCCGACACTAGCCCTGGAAAATTATCTGGCGCATTAAAGATTCGAGCGCTAGATTCATGACCATCAACGACCAAGGCTTTGACATGACTTCCGAACGCGACACCTGCGACGACCTGCTGCTCGATAATCAGGCCTGCTTTGCCCTGCACTCCACTTCGCTGATGATGACAAAGGTCTACAAACCGCTGCTGCAAGCGCTTGGCCTGACCTATCCGCAGTACCTGGCGATGATGGTGCTGTGGGAGAAGGATGCTTTGACCGTCGGAGAAATCAGCACTCGGCTGCTGACCGATCCCGGATCGCTGACGCCACTGCTCAAGCGCCTGGAAGGCGAAGGTTTGCTCAGCCGCACGCGCAGTCGTGAAGATGAGCGGGTGGTGATTGTCGAGCTGACCGAGCAAGGCCGAGCGTTGAAAGAAAAAGCCCAGACCGTTCCGCAATGTATCCTCGGCGCCAGCGGCTTCTCTCTGCAACGCCTGCAAAACCTGCAATCAGAGTTGCAGGCGCTGCGTAGCCATCTGCAGAACAGCCTGATCTAAGACCCACCAATCCCTGTAGGAGTGAGCCTGCTCGCGATAGCGGTGGTTCAGTCAACTCACAAGTCAACTGAACCACCGCTATCGCGAGCAGGCTCACTCCTACATATGATCTCGTCGTCTGAAGAATATTTTTCAACGCCTGATCTCCCCGCCATCCCCTCTAAATCGCACTTTTCAGGCTGATCGAGCGATTCGCCGTTTTGCCGAAACGCAGATCTCTCAAAAATTTATCTTGCGCACTAAATATTCGCGCGATACATTCATCTCGCACTTACTTAGCGCGCAAACAATTAGCGCAACAAATCACACCGACGAGGCTCACACCATGCAAACTCTCTACACCGCAATCGCAACCTCCACTGGCGGCCGTGATGGTCGTGCGATCTCCAGCGACAACGTTCTCGACGTCAAACTCGCCACCCCGAAAGAACTCGGCGGTGCCGGCGGCGCTGCGACCAACCCTGAGCAACTGTTCGCTGCCGGCTACTCGGCCTGCTTCATCGGCGCTCTGAAATTCGTCGCCAGCCAGACCAAACGCAAAATCCCTGACGATGCCTCGATCACCGCCCACGTCGGTATCGGCCAGATCCCTGGCGGTTTCGGTCTGGACATCGACCTGCACATCAGCCTGCCAGGCCTGGAACAGGCCGACGCGCAATCGCTGGTCGATGCTGCTCACCAGGTCTGCCCGTACTCCAATGCCACCCGTGGCAACGTTGATGTGCGCCTGCACGTCAACGTCTGAAGCCATACGCAAATTCCAATGTAGGAGTGAGCCTGCTCGCGATAGCGGTTGAGTCAGTCAATGTAGATGTCGACTGGAATGACGCTATCGCGAGCAGGCTCACTCCTACAGGGGATCCTGCGGCGTGACACATATCGCAGGCACAAAAAAGCCCGACTCAATGGTCGGGCTTTTTCTTTCCGCAAAAACCAGTGCTTATTTGGCACGGCCTTTGTAGGAACCGCCTTCGCGGGTGTCGATTTCGATCTTGTCACCGATTTCGATGAAGTCGGCAACTTGCAGCTCAGTACCGTTAGCCAGCTTGGCTGGCTTCATGACTTTGCCGGAAGTGTCGCCGCGAGCCGAACCTTCGGTGTAGTCAACTACGCGCACGATGGTGGTCGGCAACTCTACGGAAACCAGACGCTCTTCGAAGAAGATTGCTTCGCAAACATCGGTCATGCCTTCTTCAACGAAAGGCAGAACGGCTTCGATGTCTTCAGCGTTCAGCTCGTACATGGTGTAGTCGGTGGTGTCCATGAACGTGTAGGTGTCGCCGCTGATGAAGGACAGGGTCGCTTCTTTGCGGTCGAGGATTACGTCGTCCAGTTTGTCGTCAGCGCTGTAAACGATCTCGGTCTTGTAACCGGTCAGCAGGTTTTTCAGCTTGGTCTTCATGATCGCGCTGTTACGGCCCGATTTGGTGAATTCAGCTTTCTGAACCAGCCAAGGATCGTTTTCGAGACGGATCACGGTACCGGGTTTCAGTTCTTTACCAGTTTTCATTGCGAATATCCGAATTTGGATGGGATTTACAAAAATCTAGGCCGCGTATCATATCCAATTTAGGTAAAACTGTACCAGCGCTGCGGCAAGATCGGCCTGCAAGCCTTGTTCCAGAGACCACGCTTCGGCATTTTTCTGCAGTTCTGGCCAATGATTACGGGCGGCGAGCCAGTGTTCACCGATAGGTTGACCGGCACTCCAGGCGCGCCAGAGGCCGTTCATCGCCTCGGCAGCGGCCGGAGACAGGCCTTTTGTGTAGAGCGCGAGGAAGGCGTCGAGCTTGTCCAGATGGATGTCTTCGTCCTGCTGATAGATGTGCCAGAGCATCGGCCGCCCCGCCCATTGCGCACGCACAAACGAATCTTCACCGCGCACGGCGTTGAAATCGCAGCACCAGAGCAAGTGATCATATTGATCCTGTCGGACGAACGGCAGCACCTGCACGGTGAGCGACTGACGCACATGAATCGCACCGACCGCCAGGGCTTCCACCTCGAGCCAGCGCGCCACATCGCCAAGAATCCGCCCTTCCGGCACCAGCAAATGCGTCGGTGCAGCGTCCGTCGCCAAAACGTCCAGCCAACCGGCCAACCCGGCGTTCTCGTAGGCAAACAGCGAAATCAGCTGGGCGTCAGGTGCAGGATCGATTCCGAGACTTTGCACGAACTGGCGCTGAGCCTCGGCATCCTGCTGAAACTGTCGACGCTGATCGAGCAAGCCGCGCTCACGCAACAGTCCGCCAGTGCCTGGCTGGAATCCCGGAAAGAAAAAGAACTTCTGCACCGATTTGTATTTGACCGATGGCAATCCGTGACACCCCGTCACCCAATCTTCGGCACTGAGATAATCGAGGTTCATCCACAGCGGCGGCTGTTCACGCCCGGCCATCGCGTCCATGTAATCACTCGGTAACTGACAGGCAAACGCGGCGATCACAACATCCGCCGCATCTGTGTGCACCCAGTCAGCCGGCCAGTGCCGCACTTCGACGCCTTGTTGCGATTGCTGCACGGCGTTGATATCAATCGCCGGGCAAATGCGTTCGAATGCGCGCAGATCATCGACCCACAAGCGCACTGCCAAACCATGCTCAGTCACCAATTGCCGAGCCAGACGCCAGGTCACGCCGATGTCGCCAAAGTTGTCGACCACCGTGCAGAAAATATCCCAGCGGGGTTTCACTTCCGACATTCAAGACTCCCGTTGGCAAAAGCTGCGATTGTCCGCATAAATCACCTCGCGCAGAAGTCCCGACGGCGATTAATCTTCGTGCGACAATCGCCACTTGCTCGACATCACACGCCAGGAGGCAGCCATGCCCTATCGCCCCAACCCGCGCCGTCCGTTGCCAGTTCAGCTTAGCGCGCTGCATTTGACCGGCAGCATTGCCCTGGGCATGTGGCTGGGTTTTCTCGCCATTGCGCTGACCTGCTGGCTGCTGTCGCAGTTTCTGTTCAAAGAACAACTGGCCCCGGTTGCTCAAGCTGTGCAGCAATTGGCCAACCCACCGGCGGTAGTCCAGCCCCAGCCAGATATTCCGCCGCAGAGTCCGCTGTTCGAACAATACGAAGAAAACCTGCGCAAGAACGAGCAACAGGCGCGCCTGGATCAGGCACGCGGCAGCACACGTAATTTGTCGAATCCAAAGTGCCAGTTCTGGCTGCAGCAGGATCAGACCGCTCCGAGCGAAAAGAGTCGCGCCAACGTTTTGCAATTCTGCGATTGATCATGAACAAGCACATCGTCCACCAACTGATTCTCGACAAACTGCGCATCGACCTCGACATCGCCGAACGCGCCGCGCAAACCGCTTACGAAACCGCGACGCACGAAGAAAACATCGCCGAAAACAAGTACGACACGCTGGGTCTGGAAGCTTCGTATCTGGCGGCCGGGCAAGCGAAACGGGTCGAGGAAATCCGTCAGTCACTGGCGCTGTGCCAGAACCTGACCCTTCGTGCCTATGACGAACACCGTGGAATTGAGGTCGGCGCCCTGCTCGGTCTGGAAGACGAAAAGGGTCGCGAGCAATGGCTGTTTCTGGCGCCCGATGCGGCAGGCCTGAAAGTCGATGTGGTCGGTCAGCCGATTACCGTCATCACCCCGCGCTCGCCGCTGGGTAAAAGCCTGCTGGGCAAGTGCGAAGGCGATGAGGTGGAGATTCTGGTGGCGGGCACACGGCAACAGTTTGCTGTCACCGAGGTGCTTTGAAACAAGTGCTTAGTGAACGGGCAGTTCGACGCCGTCGAACAGTTCTTCCAGTTCCTGCTTGTTGTGGCACTGAATGGCTTTGGCCATCACTTCGCGGGTCAGGTGCGGGGCGAACTTCTCGATGAAGTCGCACATGAAACCACGCAGAAAAGTGCCGCGACGGAAACCGATTTTGGTAATGCTCGATTCGAACAATTCACTGGCATCCAGCACCACCAGGTCGTTGTCGAGCTTGGTGTCGACTGCCATTTTAGCGACGATGCCCACACCCAGACCCAGACGCACGTAAGTCTTGATCACGTCGGCGTCGGCGGCGGTGAACACCACTTTCGGCGTCAGGCCGCGATGGCTGAAGGCTTCGTCGAGTTTCGAACGACCAGTGAAACCGAACACGTACGTCACGATCGGGTATTCGGCCAGTGCTTCCAGGGTCAGCTTCGGCAACTTGGTCAGCGGGTGGCCCTGCGGCACGACCACGCAACGGTTCCAGCGGTAGCACGGCATCATCACCAGATCGCCGAACAGCTCCAGCGCTTCGGTGGCAATGGCGAAATCGACGGTGCCGTCAGCAGCCATTTCGGCGATCTGCATCGGCGAACCCTGGTGCATGTGCAGCGCCACGTCCGGGTATTGCTTGATGAAATTGCTGATCACCGGCGGCAGTGCATAACGTGCCTGGGTGTGCGTGGTGGCGATCGACAGGGTGCCTTTTTTCTCGTTGGAGAATTCCTGGGCGATCTGCTTGATGCTTTCGACCTTGCGCAGAATCTCACCGGCGGTGGTGATGATGCGCTCGCCGGCCGGGGTCACGCGGGTCAGGTGCTTGCCGCTGCGGGCAAACACTTCGACGCCGAGTTCGTCTTCCAGCAGGCGGATTTGTTTACTGATGCCCGGTTGCGAGGTGTAAAGGCTTTGGGCTGTAGCGGAAACGTTGAGGTCGTGGTGCGCCACTTCCCAGATGTAGCGCAATTGTTGAAGCTTCATATGTATCCCTCAAAGCAGGTAGACGCCACGGGCATCAGCGACGGTATATAACTATATTAATGGTTTGAATAATAAATCTAGAACTTTTTTATCAAAGCGCCATTATTCCTGCTTCAGCGATCCTCCCGCCGCCGACGCTCCACTAACGGCACCAGATAAACCGGCACCTTGGCCAATTGCAGGACCCGCGCCGCCGTGCGCCCCAACGGCGTTTCCGCGCCCACCCCGTGGCTATGACTGCCGACGATCAGCAGATCGACAGAGAGTTTCTGCACCTGGTCGAGAATCACCTGCGACGGATCACCCTGCAGCACGCGCACGGCGCGAATTCGCTGCAGATCCTGCTCGCCTTCATCTCCCAGTTCCTCGCGAAAACTTTCCAGCACCCGCTGCTCGATATTGGCGATGACTGTTTTCAGACCTTGGCTGTGAAATTCGTTCAATGCCTGCTCGTCGAGGTAACTCTGCAACACCGATTCGGCGAACAGCCCCATCGGCTCCACCGCGTGCACCACGTACAAATCGGCATTGAACGTTCGCGCCAATGCCAGGGCATGCTGCATCACTAACGGTGCGTACAGACCGAGGTCAGTGGCATACAGCATCGAACGAATCATATGACCTCCTCGCAAGCCAACATGGCGGAGATTTGATTCAGCTTAGCAGTGCCTTGGCGAGTACGACGTGCGACGCAACGTCTTGAACCAAAGGGCTTTAGACCGACGGTTCGTTGCTGATGCCGTGCGGCACGTGGCCAGTGGCGACCACTTCACGAGCGAGTTCACAGTGGCCGGCCTGATCGTCGAAAAACACGTCGGCGGCAAACGCTTCGAGAAACGCCGATTTGGTCAGCCCGCCAAGGAACAGTGATTCGTCGAGACGAATGTCCCACTCGCGCAAGGTACGGATCACCCGTTCATGGGCCGGTGCTGAACGCGCGGTGACCAGCGCCGTGCGGATCGGGCAGTCATCATCGGGAAACTCGCGTTGCAACAGGTTGAGCGCTGCCAGAAAGCCTTTGAACGGCCCACCGCGCAACGGCTCGCGGGCCGACTCGCGCTCCTTGGCCTGGAACGCTTCCAATCCGCCGGATTGATAGACGCGCTCCGACTCATCGGAAAAGATCACCGCGTCGCCGTCGAAGGCGATACGCAATTCGTCACTGGCCGCGCGACTGGCGCCACCGGACAGAATCGTCGCCGCTGCGAATCCGGCATCCAGCGCCGCGCGCACGTCTTCGGCATGGGTCGAAAGAAACAGGTCGCAGCCGAAAGCCTTCAGATACGGATACGGACTGCGGCCGCCGACGAACGCCGCGCGAGAAATCGCCAGACCGTAATGATGAATCGAGTTGAACACGCGCAGCCCGGTGTCGGCGCTGTTGCGCGAGACCAGAATCACCTCGACCCGTGCACGGCCGAGGCGACTGTTCAGGCTCAGGAGTTTTTCCACCAACGGGAAAGCATCGCCGGGCGCCAGAATCTCGTCTTCGTGCTCGATCTGGTATTGCCGATAGGCTTCGACGCCGCTCGACAGGTAGACCTTATGGCTCTCGCTCAGGTCGAACAAGGCGCGCGACGAAATCGCCAGCACCAGTTTGTCATCGATATTCTTGGCCATGCCTTCCCCCAATTCGATCGGCTTAAACGTTGCGCCGATCGATAAATCGTAAATTGCGATACAACGCTTCGATGCGCGGCAGTTCACAGCCCGCCGCTTTCGCTGCCGCCAATGGCCGAGCGTAGATCGCTTCCAGCTCCAGCGGTCGTTTGTGTAAAAAGTCGTGGTACATGCTCGGCCAGTAGTCGGGCATTTTCTCGGTCATCATGAACAGATAGTCGGCGTAGCCCGCTGGCACGTCGTGGCCGCACGCCTTGGCGCCCTGTACCACTTCGGCCATCAACGCCTGGATCAACGCGCGGCTGTCGGCATCGGCCATCAGCGGAGTGGTGCTGGCGCCGAGCAGAGCCGAAAGTCCGTTATAAGGAATGTTCCACACCAGTTTCTGCCAGCGCGCCTGTTGCAGATTGGGCATGGCCTGGGAGTCGAGACCGGCACTGCGGAACAGTCCGGAGCCCTCTTCGACGATCGCCATGCGTGCGGCGTCATCACTGGCCGGACCGCTGTGATAACCCACGTTCACCGCGCCCAAGGCTTGGTGAGTGACTTGTCCAGGTCCCTCGCGGTGCACACAGATCAGGCACAAGCCGCCCAGCAGGTGAAGGGAATCGGGGAGCCGTTCACGCAAGCTGTCTTCGACGTCGAGACCGTTTTGCAGGACCAGCACTTTCGCGTCCGGTTTGGCCGCTTGAATGATGGATGGCGCGAGGCCGGCGTTGCTGGTGGTTTTGGCCCCCACCAGCAACCAGTCGCACTTGGGCATGTCTTCGGCAGCCGCATAGGCCTGCGCCGGATGCAACGTCAGCGGGCCATGCACCGCGCTGTTGATTTGCAAACCGCGCTCGGCGACCGCCGAAAACTCGCTGCGCAACAGAAAGTGCACATCGAAGCCGGCACGCGCCAGCATCACACCGTAAAAACCACCAATCGCGCCGGTGCCGATAATCCCTACGACCGGTTTATTCTCTGCCCCCATCATGGCAACTCCTCAGCAATTCGACCCAGTGCCTGCGCCAGCGCTGCGTTCAGCGCATCGGCCGTCAGGCGCGTGTGCAATGCCCCAAAGAACTCGCCGTCGCGCACCACAAACAGCGCCGGCAAATGAAAGACCTGATAGCGCTCGACCAACCCGCCGTTGTCACCGGCATCGATCCAGCACAGGCGATCAATGGCCAACGCCATATCCGGCAACACTTCGCGGGCATAACGACAACTGGCGCAGCCGACACTGGTGAAAATCACCAGCGAAACACCGCTCATCGCCAATAGCCGTTGATCGGCGTCGAAATCGGTCAGTTCGGATTCGACCACTATACTGGGGGAAACAATGTCAAATGGCCGACACAGGGAGTCTGTGCTCATGGGACGTTTCATTCCTCATCCGGACGAGGTGCCGGTTGAATTAACCTTGCTCAAGCCTGAGTGCATTTCCAGGCAACAGCTGCACACTATCAGCCTCGGCGGCATCGCTTGCAATTACCACCGTGCCTGGCGCCATGGCACGGCCCTGCAAGTGCGCATGCCGACACTCAATGCCGACATCTGTTATCCGGGCTATGTGGCGTGGTGCCTGCGGCGCAAAAAAGGCTATCTGGTGGGCATCGCCTTCACCGATGAGCAGACGCTGTTCAGCGCGCGAATGGGTGAGCAGGTGTGTCAGATCGAACGGTACTGCCGCATGCACGACACCCACGATGATTTGCAGGAAATTCAGGCGGTGGCCCTGCAATGGGTCGAGCAACACGCCGATGAGTTCTCCCACGACAGCGTGCGCAAGGCTTTCGCCCAGCCAGTGCTGGACTGACCGTCTTCTCTAAACCGTTACATGCCCATTGTCGAGCAGGCGCTTTACGCGCTAAGGTTCCGCTCCCCGACGCGCTTAAATCTGCTGTGCTCCGCCGCGCGGGGATCGCTGGCGGCCGGCACCCGTGACCTGACGAGTAAACGATGGCTGATTTACCGATCAACGACCTAAACGTCGCCTCTAACGAGACCCTGATCACTCCCGATCAGCTCAAGCGTGATATCCCTCTGAGCGACGCTGCCCTGCGCACCGTCACCAAGGGCCGCGAAGTCATTCGCAACATTCTTGATGGCACCGACCACCGTCTGTTCGTAGTGATCGGCCCCTGCTCGATCCACGACATCAAGGCTGCCCACGAATACGCCGATCGCCTCAAGGTGCTGGCGGAGGAAGTCTCCGACACCCTGTATCTGGTCATGCGCGTGTATTTCGAGAAGCCACGCACCACCGTTGGCTGGAAAGGCCTGATCAACGATCCGTACCTGGACGACTCGTTCAAGATCCAGGATGGTCTGCACATCGGTCGTCAGTTGCTGCTGGACCTGGCTGAAAAAGGCCTGCCAACCGCCACCGAAGCCCTCGACCCGATCTCCCCGCAGTATCTGCAGGACCTGATCAGCTGGTCGGCCATCGGCGCACGTACCACCGAATCGCAGACTCACCGGGAAATGGCTTCCGGCCTGTCCTCGGCCGTCGGCTTCAAGAACGGCACTGACGGCGGTCTGACTGTGGCGATCAACGCCTTGCAGTCGGTCTCCAGCCCGCACCGTTTCCTCGGTATCAACCAGGAAGGTGGCGTGTCGATCGTCACCACCAAAGGCAACGCCTACGGTCACGTGGTGCTGCGCGGTGGCAACGGCAAGCCGAACTACGATTCGGTCAGCGTTGCCCTGTGCGAACAGGCGCTGGACAAGGCGAAGATCAAGCCGAACATCATGGTCGATTGCAGCCACGCCAACTCCAACAAGGACCCGGCCCTGCAACCGCTGGTAATGGAGAACGTCGCCAACCAGATCCTCGAAGGCAACCAGTCGATCATCGGCCTGATGGTCGAAAGTCACCTGAACTGGGGCTGCCAGGCGATTCCGAAAGACCTCGCCGACCTGCAATACGGCGTGTCGATCACCGATGCCTGCATCGACTGGTCTGCCACCGAGAACACCCTGCGCAGCATGCACGCCAAGCTCAAGGACGTGTTGCCGAAACGCCAGCGCAGCTGATCAGCGTTTTGCAGGCATAAAAAAACGCCGGGCATTGCCCGGCGTTTTTGTGTGTGCGGTTCAGATCTTCGCGGCGCGACGCTGATGACGCTCCATGTAGCGCTCGACGTAGGAGCACGACGGAATCACCGTGTAGCCCATTTCTTCGGCGTACTGCAATGCGCTCTCGGTCAGCGCTGCGGCAATGCCACGGCCACGCAGGGCATTGGGCACGAACGTACGATAGATATCCAGGGTCTGTTTTCCCAGATCCATATAGGTCAGGTAGGCACGATGACCGTCCACATTGGTCTCGAACTGATGACCAGCCTGGTCATGGTGGATGGACAACGCCTCGCTCATCACTACTCCTCGCGGGTCTTGAATTCTGACCCCTACCTTACCGATGTTTTTCCGGCGAAGGAACATCTACGCCACCCCGTGCCTGATGGACACCGAGAAGAGCCACACCGATCTCGCGCAACCTGGCACCTGATAAATAGTAGGCACCATTGGCAAAAATGCTCAAGATGCGCTCGTCATCAAGCGGGTTGACGGGGGTTGCTCCGAGGGACGCAGAGGTGACTGGGGAGAAGATCTTCCCGGGCCACTCACCTGAACATTGCCGGATGTTGAGACTTAAGACGTGCCGCCTTTTTTAAAGTCACCTCAACATGGACAAAGATAAGCGAAGCAGCGCGCAAAATCGGAACAAAAGTGTGGACGAATTCATCTAGACAGACTTTAGCCAAGACTGCAAAAACAGCACGTGGCAACGGGAACTTTTTCTCATTAACTCGCTCAGCTCGGGGCTTGCAGCTGGGTATTTTTTAAACAGCGCAGTTAAAAGTTGCTCGAAAAAGAATCAACGCCTACAATTTTTTTTGCTTCTTGCCTTACGTCAGTTTACTTACTACAAGTAATGGGTAGTATGTACGCCGGCTATTTCCTCAATCGTGAGGAGACAGCCACTTAATTTGAAAGTCCTTGAAGGGGAACACGATGAACAACGTTCTGAAATTCTCTGCTCTGGCTCTGGCCGCAGTTCTGGCTACCGGTTGCAGCAGCGCATCGAAAGAAACCGAAGCACGTCTGACCGCTACTGAAGACGCAGCTGCTCGCTCCCAGGCTCGTGCAGACGAAGCTTACCGTAAAGCTGATGAAGCTCTGGCTGCTGCTCAAAAAGCACAACAGACTGCTGACGAAGCTAACGAGCGTGCTCTGCGCATGCTGGACAAAGCTAGCCGCAAGTAATAATCCTTCGGGGTTGTTATCAAGCCGATCCGATGTCTGGGTCGGCTTTTTTGTGCCTGACGCTTTTGTCCGGGCAATAAAAAACCCGCCGACGCATCACGCATCGACGGGCTCTTGACCGCTGGCTTATTGCTGCAGATCGATCGGTGCGCTGGAAACGATCGGCGCCGAAGTATTCGGCGTGCCGATTTCCGTTGGCAGGCCATCTTCGGCCGCGACCACATCACGCACCACATCCCAGTTCACACGCAGGTTGCTGGTGACGTCTTCACGTTTGAGCATCGCGTTGATTACCGCAGTGTGCTTGTCGACCACCGACGGGTTGCCCTTGTCGTCGATCGGCGTGTGCGCTTCCAGATAAACCTTGCCGCCACTGCTGCCGAACTTGTAGGCGTCGTTGAGGATACGCACCGACGTCCCGACCGGCACCATGCCGGCCATTTCCAGCACGTTGTTGTTGAACATGCGGAAGCAGCCGTGGCTGGTGCGCATGCCGATACCGAATTTCTTGTTCGAACCGTGAATCAGGTAACCCGGCGTACCCAGAGTGAACTTGAACGGGCCCAACGGGTTGTCCGGGCCGGCCGGCACGACGTTTGGCAGCGGATCACCATCAGCGGCGTGTTCCGCCTTGATCGACGCTGGAGGCGTCCAGGTCGGGTTTGGCGTTTTGGCGGTGATCGAGGTGTGCGCGATCGGCGACCCCCAGCCCTCACGACCGATCCCCAGCGGGAACGTGTACACCACGTTGCGGCCTTTCGGGAAATAGTAGAGGCGGTATTCGGCAAGGTTGATGACGATGCCTTCGCGCGGACCCGGCGGCAGAATGAAACGGGTCGGCAAGACGATTTCGGTGCCGGCGCCCGGCAACCAGGCATCGACGCCCGGGTTGGCCGCGACCATCTCCGAGTAACCCAGATCGTACTTCGTGCCCAGATCGGCGAAGGTGTCTTCGTACTTGGCTTTGATCACCTGCACCTGACCGATGATGTCTTCACCGGGTGGTGGCAGGGGAAACTCCAATGCAGCAACGGGACCGGCCACACACAGGGCGGCAAGTGACAGGCAGCGGGTGACGGCAGGAAAGCGCGGCAACATCCGGAAAATCCTTCGCATGATCAACAAGGGTATAAGAGCGCGATTGTACACCGCGCTTTGAATATTCGGGGAGACACGCCGATGGACCGTGCTGAATGCGAAAAGATCGCAGCCTTCGGCAGCTCCTACAGGATTACGCGAACCCATGTAGGAGCTGACGCAGGCTGCGATCTTTTGCTCTTAAAGCTCGAAACGCAGCTCTGGCCAGATCGGCGACGTCCCGCGTTTTTGCGACTCCAGAATCGCCCGGCACAGCGAACACAGGCGCTGATCCTGAAACACCCGGCGATCGACGCTCGACCAGCGCGGTTGCGCCGGCAGCAGACTGCCGCACAGGGTGCGATCGGCCGAGCCACCGAGTTCGAGTTGACGGGTCACCAGATGCACCCGCACTTCCTGGCAGGCGAACAGATCCAGCTGCTCGTCAGGCTCGATCAGTTGATAGGCAAACAGGGACCAGGCAGAACGCGACATCGGGGGCTCCAAATAAGGGGGCGCCACATTAGCCGAAAGCCTGCCCTTAGAAAAGCCTCATAACAGCGGTTTTAGCGTCGGCCAGACATTTTCCAGCAACTTGCCCTGAGCCCCGGCCGCCGGGTGCAGACCATCGGCCTGCATCAGGTCCGGATGACCGCCGACGCCGTCGAGGAAAAGCGGCAGCAGCGGCAGACTTTTCATAGGCACGTCAGCCTGAAAACTACCTTCTTTGTAACGTCTGTCGGATTTTCTCTGCGGAACGCTCAACCAAGTTAATTCCATATTGACATCACGATCTTCTGACGGAGAGACTCAGCGAGTAACCCCACCCCTGATAAGGAAATCCAATAATGAAAAATCGCTCCTTTCTGGTACCGATGGCGACTTTGGCAGCAGCAGTTGCTACAGAGCATGCTTCAGCTTCAGTACCTCACCAGATGACCGACCCCGCCATTGACCAAACTATCGCAACTCAGTCGCATCCTCAGAGCGAAAACCTTTCGGTACGCAGCGGTAACGATCTGTTCACATTTGTGTTGAAACGCGGAGACCAAGGTCAATTCATGGCCTATCACAGCTCTCACAGTTCCCATTCGTCGCACAGTTCTCACAGCTCCCATCATTCGGGCTCCTGACATGGAGCGGGAGGTGACGCTCGTATTTGACCAGCAGCTTTACGAAGCACAAGTGCTGCAAAAAGCTGCTTATCGGGCAATGAACTCGCTGACGATTGATATTGCGTGCGCTGATGGAAAATTCAGCTGCGTTTTGTCCTCGAATATCGGCATCGAAGAGCCTTCATTTCTACTCGCTGTGCAAGAATTCAAGAAAGACGTGATCGACTACCAACTGCGTCACCAGTTGAATACTGAAACGTTGCCCATCAAAAATCTGATCCTTGGGCTGGCCTTTTCGAAAACCGGACTGATCAGTGAGTAAATTTCAGAAGCTGGAGTTCTATGCTCAGCAACGCCCTTACGAGCTGCTGCCGTTCAAATTCGACCGTTTGAATGACTGCGAATACATCATTACTAATATGGCGGGCGAGTACCACGTCTTGCCCATGGCGGTACTCGAACCGCTGATCAACAGAACGCTACCGCTTACCTCAGAGCTGATCCCAACACTCCGTTCGAAGCAGTTCATTCGATTTCCAGAAGAGAAGGCGCCTCTTCAGCTACTCGCTCTCAAGATACGCACCCGCTTGTCCAGGCTCGCTCAGTTCACCAATCTGCATATCTTTGTAGTAACCCTTCGATGTGACCATAGCTGCCCCTATTGCCAAGTTTCACGGCAATCGGAAAGCAGAGATGAATTCGACATGACCTCAGAGATGGCTGACCGGTCATTGGATTTCGTTTTCATGTCTCCGAATCCGGCCATCAAAATTGAGTTTCAGGGCGGAGAGCCCTTGCTGAATTTTGAGATGGTGAAATACGTTGTCCTTGAGGCTGAAAAACGCAACCTCAAAGAGGGTCGTGACCTTCAGTTCGTGATTGCAACCACGCTTTCGCTGTTAACTGATGAAATGCTTATTTTCTGCAAGCAGCATCGCATTGTCCTTTCATCCTCCCTCGACGGACCGACGAATCTCCACAATGTCAATCGCCCGCGCCCCGGACGGGACAGTCACCAACGTTTCGAAGTAGGGTTAACAAAAGCACGCGCAGCACTCGGGTACGATCAAGTGTCTGCTCTGATGACAACCACCGACAAGAGCCTACCCCACGTTAGGGCCATCATTGATGAGTACCTGCGCCTCGGTTTTGATGGGATATTTCTCCGAACTCTCTCGCCGTATGGCTTTGCAATCAAGACCAAAAAATTCCTCTCATATGACACTGAACGCTGGCTAGACTTTTACAAAGAAGGTCTTGAATACATCATCAAGCTGAACAAGTCCGGCATACGATTTGTGGAGCAGTACTCATCGCTTGTGCTGGCAAAGATGCTCACATCAACAGACCCCGGATTTGTTGATCTGATGAACCCCGCAGGTGCTGGAATTGCTGCCATCGTGTTCAATTACGATGGCTCCGTCTATGCTTCGGATGAGAGTCGCATGCTTGCTGAGATGGGCGACCAGACCTTCAGATTAGGCAATATTCTGGAACAATCATATGAGGAAATCATCCTCTCGGATCAACTCTTAGATGCCCTGGAAGATTCCTTCACACTGAGTTCTCCCATGTGCTCAGACTGCGCATTTGAACCCTTCTGCGGCTCAGAACCTGTTTACCATCACGCCATGCATAAGGATCTGGTAGGAAGAAAGCCAGAGTCCTCCTTCTGTAAACGGAACATGGCGATCTTCAAACACCTCATTGAATTGATGGAAAACGACGAAGATACGAAGCGGATTTTTATGGGATGGGCGAATCGATGCTGAAGCTCAGCGGAAAAATAATCCGTATCCATGCAGTTGATGTCTCCAAGGATCTCACGCTCATCAAGGTCTCCACTAACCGAAACCTTCCCGAAATCCTACGAAGAGAAATGGCCTATCTGGCGACCGAATGCCCTATCCCCTTCGGATTTGCACACTATCTTCTGACTGAACAGCATCAGGATTTGGCTCAAGAACTCCCCGAGGGCTCCGACTACTCGATCCTGCCGAATGACTACGACTACATTGGCAACAATGACATTGTCCGGCTTTCCACTGATCGTCAAAGCATTCGGGTTCTGTTTCGGGCCTCGTCGCCGAACAACAGCATCCTGCTAACTGAGCAATGCAATAACTATTGCCTGATGTGCTCACAGCCTCCTAAAGCAGCCGATGACTCTTGGATACTCGATGAAATCGAAAGCTTGATCCCATTGATCCCAAAAGAAACCCGCGAGCTAGGATTCACTGGTGGAGAGCCAACCACCAATAAGGAGCGTTTTCTCAAAATAGTTAGCCTGACGAAAAGCTACCTACCAAGAACCGCCATTCATATCCTTTCGAATGGAAGAAGCTTCAGAGACCCAAGGTTTGCTGAAAAATATGCGGAGATAGGATTACCAGATGCAATGGTCGGGATTCCCGTCTATTCAGATGATCCAACTCTTCATGACTATATCGTTCAGGCTCAAGGCGCATTCGACGAAACCATTCAAGGCATTCTGAACCTGAAACGCTTGGGGCAGAGGGTCGAGATTCGGGTCGTCTTACACAAATTGTCGATCCAGCGGCTTCCTCAGCTATGTGAGTTCATTGCGCGCAATCTCTTGTTCGTCGATCAGGTTGCTTTGATGGGACTTGAAATGATGGGGTTTACCCGTGCCAATCTTGATGAGCTTTGGATTGATCCCATCGAATACAAAGACACTCTCAGCAAATCGGTACAGATCCTTACCAAATATGGAATGAACGTTTCGGTCTACAACCATCAGTTGTGTTTGGTTAACCCAGACATTCTTCCGTACTACCGAAAATCAATCAGTGACTGGAAAAATGAGTTTGCGCCGGAATGCCTGACCTGCCGAAAGCAAAGCGAATGCGGAGGTTTTTTCGCGTCAGGGATCAAGTTTGGATACAGCAAAAAGCTCACTCCCTTCTGACGCCTCCGCACGGTAAATTCAAAGCAAGGGTTTTAGCGTCGGCCAGACATTTTCCAGCAACTTGCCCTGAGCCCCGGCCGCCGGGTGCAGACCATCGGCCTGCATCAGGTCCGGATGACCGCCGACGCCGTCGAGGAAAAACGGTACCAACGGGATCTTTTTATCGTCGGCCAGTTTGCCGTAGACCTCGGCAAAGGCATCGGTGTAGCGCTTGCCGTAATTGGGCGGCAGTTGCATGCCGAGCAACAACACCTTGGCGCCACTCTGGCGTGAGCTGTCGATCATCGAGGCAAGATTTTGTTGCAATTGAGTTGGCGGCATTCCGCGCAAGCCATCATTGCCGCCCAGTTCGAGGATCACCAGTTCCGGCTTATGCTCTGCAAGCAGCGCCGGCAGCCGCGCCTGGCCTCCGGCACTGGTGTCGCCGCTGATCGAGGCATTGACCACTTTGTCGTCGAAACCCTCCTGTTTGAGCCGTTGTTCGAGCAACGACACCCACCCCAAGCGGGTATCCAGTCCGAAACCGGCGCTGATACTATCGCCAACGATCAGGACAGTACCCGCCGCTGCGTTCTGGGCCATGCACATCAAGGCCAGGCCAGCACTCAAAAACCACACACGCATCGGATTCTCCATGGGCGCAAGCATTCTCACCGCGAAGAACCTCAGCAAAGTGGTTCCCAGCGCGGAAGGTGAACTGACTATCCTGCACGAACTCAGCCTGGAACTGAACAAGGGCGACAGCCTGGCCATCGTTGGCGCATCCGGTTCGGGCAAATCCACCCTCCTCGGCCTGCTCGCTGGTCTCGATCTGCCGAGCAGTGGCGAAGTCATTCTCGCCGGCCAGGGCCTGAGCAATCTTGATGAAGACCAGCGCGCGCGTATTCGTGCCGAGCACGTGGGTTTCGTCTTCCAGTCCTTTCAGTTGCTCGACAGTCTCAACGCACTGGAAAACGTCATGCTGCCGCTGGAACTTGATGGCCGCAAAGATGCGCGCGAGCGTGCAACCGAATTGCTCCAGCGCGTCGGCCTCGGCCAGCGCCTCACGCACTCGCCGCGCCAGCTCTCCGGTGGTGAGCAACAACGGGTGGCCATTGCCCGTGCCTTTGCTGCCGAGCCTGACGTGCTGTTTGCCGACGAACCCACCGGCAACCTCGACAGCCACACCGGCGAGCGCATCAGCGACTTGCTCTTCGAATTGAACAAGGAACGCGGCACCACTCTGGTGCTGGTGACCCACGACGAACGCCTGGCCCATCGCTGCCGGCGCCTGATCCGACTTGAAGCCGGGCTGTTGGTCGCCCCTCTGGAGCCTTGATGGCACGCTTGCCGCTGTTGCGCCTGTTCAGTCTCGCCATACGCCAACTCATGCGCGATGCCCGCGCCGGGGAATTGCGGGTGTTGTTCTTCGCTTTGGTTGTGGCAGTGGCGGCAAGCACCGCCATCGGTTACTTCGGTGCCCGCCTCAACGGCGCCATGATGCTGCGCGCGACTGAATTTCTCGGTGCCGATCTGGTGCTGGAGGGCAGCTCGCCGGCCCGAGAAGAACAGATCAGGAGTGGCACCGAGCTGCGCCTGAAGCATGCGCAAGTGGTGGAGTTTTCCAGCGTCATCGCCACCGACAACGGCATTCAACTGTCGAGCATCAAAGCCGTCGACCGCGCCTATCCGTTACGCGGTGAACTGAAGAGTGCGCCCGCCCCTTTCGCCACCGAAGAAACCGGCGGCGAACCGCAACCCGGCGAAGCCTGGGTCGAGGCACGCCTGCTGACCGCGCTGGATCTGAAGATCGGTGACAGCATCGATGTCGGCATGAAGACCTTGAAACTGACCCGCGTGCTGACCTACGAACCGGATCGCGCCGGCAACTTCTACAGCCTGACGCCGCGGGTGATGATCAACCTCGATGACCTCGCCGCCACCGGCGTGGTGCAACCCGGTAGCCGCGTGAGTTACCGCGAACTGTGGCGCGGTGAACCGCAGGCGCTGGAAACCTATCGGCAACTGATTAAACCCGGGCTTGCGGCCAACCAGCGGATACAGGATGCCCGCGATGGCAACCGGCAAATTGGCGGTGCGCTGGGCAAGGCCGAACGTTATCTGAACATGGCCAGTCTGGTCGCGGTATTGTTGGCCGGGGTCGCGGTGGCGTTGTCGGCTAACCGTTTCGCCAGTCGCCGCTTCGATGCCAGTGCCTTGCTGCGCTGCCTTGGATTGTCGCGCCGGGAAACCATGGTGCTGTTCAGTTTGCAGCTGACCGTGCTCGGGCTGCTCGCCGCGCTCAGCGGGGCTTTGCTCGGCTGGTTGGCGCAGTTGGGTTTGTTCGCACTGCTGCATGATCTGTTGCCAAGCGATGTGCCACCGGGCGGTCTGTTTCCAGCCATCGCCGGGATCGGCACCGGGCTGGTGGCCTTGGCCGGTTTCGCTTTACCGCCGCTGGCCGCACTGGGTCGCGTGCCGCCGCTGCGTGTGCTGCGCCGCGACATGCTGCCGATTCCGTCGAGTACGTGGATGGTTTATGGCGCCGCTCTGGGTGCGCTCGGCCTGATCATGTGGCGCCTGAGTCTGGACCTGCTGCTGACCTTCGCCCTGCTCGGCGGTGGCGTGGTCGCCGCGCTGGTATTGGGCGGCCTGTTGCTGTTGCTATTGCAGAGCCTGCGGCGGATGCTCGCCCGTGCGTCGCTGCCATGGCGCTTGGGCCTGGGCCAGTTGCTGCGCCATCCGTTGGCAGCGGCCGGTCAGTCGTTGGCGTTCGGTCTGATTCTGCTGTCGATGGCCTTGATCGCCCTGCTGCGTGGCGAACTGCTCGACACCTGGCAAAACCAGCTACCGAAAAACGCGCCGAACTACTTCGCCCTGAATATTCTGCCGGCAGACAAACAGGCCTTCACCGATCACCTGATCAAGGTCTCCGCGCAAGCGGCACCACTGTATCCGGTGGTACCGGGACGACTGATCAGCATCAATGGCGAAGCGGTGCAGCAAATCGTCAGCAAGGATTCGGCGGGCGACCGCGCCGTGCAACGCGACTTGAGCCTGACCTGGGCTGCTGATTTACCGGCGGGCAACAAGCTCACGGCGGGTGCATGGTGGAAAGATCAGCCAACCGACGGTGTTCCCGGTGTCTCGGTGGAAGGCAAAGTCGCCGAAAGCCTAAAACTCAAACTCGGCGATCACATGGTGTTCAGCGTCGGCGGGGTCAATCGCGAGGCGAAGGTCACCAGCCTGCGCGAAATCAACTGGGACAACTTCCAGCCGAACTTCTTCATGATCTTCCAGCCCGGTACGTTGAAGGATCTGCCGGCGACTTACCTGACCAGCTTCTATCTGGCGCCAGGTCATGACCAGCAGATCGTCGAACTGTCACGCACGTTCCCGGCAGTGACCATTCTTCAGGTCGAAGCGTTGCTCGAACAACTGCGCAGCATCCTCGCCCAAGTCACCCTGGCGGTCGAATATGTGTTGTTGTTTGTGTTGGCGGCGGGCATGGCCGTGCTGTTTTCCGGCTTGCAGTCGACGCTCGATGAACGCATTCGCCAAGGTGCGCTGTTGCGTGCTTTGGGGGCCGAGCGCAAGTTACTGGTCAAGGCACGGCGCATCGAATTCGGCCTGCTCGGTGCAGTCAGCGGCTTGCTCGCGGCCATCGGCTCGGAAGTGGTGAGTCTGGTGCTCTATCGCTACGCGTTCGATCTGCCGTGGCACCCGCATCCGTGGTTGTTGGTGCTGCCGTTGATTGGCGCGGCGCTGATTGGTGGTGCCGGCGTGTTCGGTACGCGCCGGGCACTCAACGCAAGTCCACTGACAGTGTTGCGTGAGGGTTGATAGACTCAAGCGGTCTTAATCACAAGAAGTTGCCATGAGCCGTTATCGCCCTCCACGCCCCGCCGGCACCGCGCTGATCACCCCCGAAGGTGAAGCGCGGATGCGCGCCGAATTTCATGAGTTGTGGCATGTGCGCCGCCCGCAGGTGACGCAATCGGTCAGCGAGGCAGCGGCACAGGGTGATCGTTCGGAAAACGCCGAATACACCTACGGCAAGAAAATGCTCCGCGAGATCGACAGTCGCGTGCGCTTTCTCACCAAACGCCTGGAAGCGCTCAAGGTCGTCAGCGAGAAACCCAGCGATCCGAACAAGGTCTACTTCGGCGCCTGGGTGACCATCGAAGACGAAGACGGCAAGCAATCGCGCTACCGCATCGTCGGCCCGGATGAACTGGATCTGAAACTGGGCCTGATCAGCATCGACTCGCCACTGGCCCGCGCCTTGATCGGCAAGGCGCTGGATGCAGAGGTGCGGGTACAGACTCCGACGGGTGAACAGTTCGTTTACATCGTCGCCATCGACTATCCGTAAAGCCTATCAGCGACGAGTGATCAGCCCCTGACGCGCCACGCGGGTCAGTTGTTTGATCATCTCCGGTGCATCCTCAGCACTCGGCGCCTGAATCACCGCCAGATCAAAACTGTCACTGGCAAAACGCGCCAGCGACTCGCCGTCTTCGACAAACTGGATGAGGAACGCGGCAGGACCGCCGCTGCGACGTGGCCAGCCATCGAGATAACGCAACAGCGTCGGCTGATGTTTGCCGCCAAGAAGGATTTTCGGGTTGCGCTGGGTGATATGCGCAGTGATCGGCGCGGGACGTGCTGGAGGGCGTAGTGCATTCATCGTGTCGTGTCTCTGCCTCAAAAGTCTGCATGGCAGGTGAGAGGCAACACCGAACCAGCGCTTTAGCGGTATTTCGAAGCCCTGTTCCGGCTTCTGACGGCAACTGTTGAAGTCACCTGGCGCCCCGCAAGTAGCTGTTTAAATCGGCGCATGGGCAACATCGTAGAGAACGTGACCGATCAGTGTCAAGAATCAGCCGCAACAAAAAAGGCCCGCACAATGCGGGCCTTTTCCTTGAGCCAGAGCGCTTAACCGGCGATGGCGCGGTCCACCGAGAGCTTGCCGGCGCCTTCGATCAGCACGGCGAGGCTGCCACCGAGCAGGGCCAGAGCGAACTCGTAACCGTTGTTGGCCATAAACAGACCGTTACTGATGTGTACGGTGAAGATTGCCACCAGCGACAGAAAGGTCAGACCCAGCGCCGCCGGACGCACCAGCAGGCCGATGATCAAGGCCAGACCGGCGAAGAACTCAGTACCGCCTGCCAGCGTCGCCATCAGGTAGCCCGGGTGCAGACCGATGCTGTCCATGTACTGCGCGGTGCCCGCCAGACCGTAGCCACCAAACAGACCGAAGAGTTTTTGCGAGCCGTGAGCGGCGAAGATCACACCGACAGCGATGCGCAGGATGGTCAGACCGTAGCCGGCGCGGGTGAACAGTATTTTGTTGATCAGAGAGCTCATGGGGCATTCCTTGTTTTTGCGAGAAGTTGTGTGTGTTGGTTGGCCGCTATATTAATCAGTAAATTTCATGTTAAAAGCGCAAATATTCCGCCATAACAATCAGTTTATTAGATCATTTCCGTGAGGCGACTTTTTGCGTCCCGGGCTCCAACGACTCCCGCTCCCGGTCGAACGCCAAGTAATACTTGTTCACGCTATTAACATAGCTGACCGGCCCCATTCCTACCTGCTCCATGGCAATACGCTCGACCTGGAAGAACCACTGGTTAGGATTCAGCCCACGCCGCCGGGCCTCGGCGCGCATGCCCTGCACGCGTTCGGGGCCAATGTTGTAAGCCGCCAGGGTGAAGGCCATGCGTTCGCGCTCATTGAGCTTGGGGCTGTTGAAAAACTTGCGGCGAATCATCGCCAGGTACTTGGCTCCGGCCTGCACGTTTGCATCGAGATTCTGAATGTTGTTCACGCCGACACGCTGGGCGGCGGACGGCGTGATCTGCATCAGTCCGGTCGGGCCGCTGCCACTGCCACTGCGAGCATTGGGTTGCAGCGCCGATTCCTTGAACGCCAGTGCGGCAAGATTCAACCAGTCCATGTTCTGCGCCTGCGCGTGCTTCTGCAGGGTCGGGCGCAGTTTTTCCAGACGCTGGCGATCAGCCTTGGCCAATGGATAGTGGACTTGGTAAAGACGGCGATAAATGCGCAGAAACGCGGCATCTTCATTCGACGGTTTCTTGTAACCGTCGAGGAAGCGGTCAATGCTTGCGCGCAACATCGAAGCATCACGGCGCACGAACCAGTATTCCTCGCCCGGCTCGCTGATCATCAGTTGCCGGTCAAAGCGAAGTTTCGGCAGGATCTTGCCCCAGCGCTCGGCGATCGGTTGCTCAACGATGGTCAGGTGGAAAATCCCGCCCTGAACCATCTCCAGCACATCTTCAACCGCCAGGGTCGGATCGACCCATTCGATCTTGATCGGCGCCAGTTTGTGCAGCGCGAGTTTCTGGTTGAGCTGACTGACCGCCTCCCCCGCCGCACTGCCGGTGGGCAACGCCAGGGTTTTGCCGGAAAGTTGCTCGACCTTGGTGTAGCGGCGCTCGCCCTTGATCCCGACCAGCAGCAGCGGCACATTGCTGGCGATCGGTTCGCTGCTGGCCACCGCGTAGCCCGATTGCAGCTCAAGCAATTCGCCCGGCGCGACCAGATCACCTTCGCCACGCTGCAAGGCGCCGAGCAGTTGATCCTTGGCTTTGGGAATGATCTTGAGGGTGATTTCCTGGCCATCACGGGCGTGGCCATTGAGGTATTGCTCGAACGCGCGCAGACGATGGTATTCGACGCCGATGGCCTGGCCCTGCACTTCGCCGGAGCTGTTGCGGCTCTGATTGACCAACACGCGCAACACGCGGCTGCTGCGAATCTCGGACAAGTCCCGCACCTTGGCCGCCGGCACGGCTTGCAGCGGCCCGGGCAGGCGCGCAACCGCCGTCATCGGCAGCAGCAACGATCCACACAACAGCAGCAAAACCGAGGGACGAACCATCCACTCTCCGGAAAGAATACGGGGCGATTTCAGCTTTAAAATGTCGAAATCACCGACGAAAACAGAGCGCTATGAGCGCTGGCAACGTGCGAGAGACTGGCACAGTAATGGCACTTCTACCAAACCGGTCTGCATCGCGGCATCAACAGACAGCTATAACTCGTTGTAGTTCTTGGCTTTTCTTATGAATCTACAGCTCTGGTATGCTTTCCGGCCTTCGGCCCGAGGTAGCAACCATGCAACTCATCGATATCGGCGTCAACCTGACCAACCCCAGTTTCGCCGACAAACACCAGGCCGTGCTCGAGCGCGCCTATGCCGCCGGGGTTTGCCAACTGGTGCTGACCGGCACCAGCGTCGAGGGCAGCGAGCAAGCCCTGGAGCTGTGCCAGCAACTGGATGAGAGCGGTCAACGGCTGTTCGCCACCGCCGGTATTCACCCGCATTCGGCCAGTGACTGGAACGCTGACAGTGCCCGTCGTTTGCGCGGTCTGTTGCAAGAGAAAAACGTGGTCGCCGTGGGTGAGTGCGGCCTGGATTTCAACCGTGATTTCTCGCCGCGCCCACAGCAGGAAAAAGTCCTCGAAGAGCATTTGGCCCTGGCCGTTGAACTGCAATTGCCGGTGTTCCTGCATGAGCGTGATGCCAGCCAGCGCCTGCTGGAAATCCTCAAGGACTTCCGCGATCACCTGCCCGCCGCTGTGGTGCATTGCTTCACCGGTGAGCAAAAAGCCCTGTTCAGCTATCTCGATCTGGATATGCACATCGGCATTACCGGCTGGATCTGCGACGAGCGCCGTGGCACGCATTTGCATCCGCTGGTGAAAGAGATCAAGCGTGGACGCTTGATGCTGGAAAGCGACGCGCCTTATCTGCTGCCGCGCACCCTGCGACCGAAGCCGAAGAACGGCCGCAATGAGCCGGCGTATCTGACAGAAGTGCTGCGCGAAGTGGCGTTGCATCGCGGCGAAACCGAGGAGGATCTGGCGGCACACACCACCGCGTGTGCTCGCGCGTTCTACAACCTCCCCGCCCTTTCCTGACACACCCCAATTTCCTTGTGGCGAAACCCCCCCCCCCCGCGGGGGGCCCCTCTTCACTTATGGGGGAGTAAAACCCCCCCCC